>CALRHL010000003.1 GCA_943359455.1 Candidatus Uhrbacteria bacterium RIFOXYB12_FULL_58_10 | reverse complement strand
CTTTTTCGGTCTTCTTCAAGATCCAAAATGTAATCACGCAATGCATGACGAACGAGCTCACTTCGATTTTGGTCGGTTGATTTAGCAATGCGATCGATTGCACGTGTCATTGTCGTAGGGAGTGAAATAGAGAGAACGGTTGCTTGGGTTGACATAAAAAGTTATTAAAGTTTATTAAAGTATAACATAAAAAATTCCTCTGTCAAACAGAGGACAAACTCTTGTTACAATCTTGATTTTACTGTACGACCCCACCGTGTTCGAACTCACAGGTCAGGCGATTCTTCGCACGAAGACAACAGAGGAACTTGCGGTTGTGCTTGTCGACCATATTGTTGTCTACAAGAAACGTGGTATCCCAACCGATCGACTTGAATGCGCATTGAGTGCCGTTCATCTTCAACGGTCTGTGACGATTGATTGGAATCATCCAGCGTTCAAAACAATGATGTAACATCTCATCGCGCTCGTTTTGTAGGAACGGCGCGTTTTTTTGATAGGCTCTGTCTTGTCAAAGATCAGAATTATGAGTATTATCCTCGGGCTATATGGATCATGGTAATGTTATCATTCGATTTGAGAAATTGTCGTTTGGGTATGACAAGGAGAACCCGATTCTTCGGGAGGCGGATTTTTCGGTTCGAGAGGATGCGAAGATTACGGTGATGGGGCAAAATGGGGCGGGGAAGAGTACTATTTTTAAGTTGCTCACTGGGGAACTCAAACCAGACAAAGGGAACATTCATTTGAAGCAAGGGGCGCGGATTGCGATTGGGACACAGGTGATGCCGAAGGATCGCATGGAAGACACAGTTTCGGAATTTTTTGCTCGTGTATTTGGAGAAAAAATGCATAATCTTCCGGCTAGGATTGCGGATGTGCTTGAGATTGTGAACATGACGACCGTTCTTGATAAAAAAATCAAAGATTTTTCTGGTGGTCAGCAAGCTCGGCTGTTGCTTGCTTATGCGCTCATTCAAGATCCAGACATATTGCTTCTCGATGAGCCGACGAATAATCTCGATACCGCTGGGATTGAACATCTCACAGGTTTTCTCATGTGCTATGCAAAAACCGTGCTGGTTATTTCACACGATGCAGATTTTTTGAACGCGTTTACGGAAGGTGTTTTGCATCTGGATGTGTACACGGGAAAAGTGGATCGATATGAAGGCAACTATTTTAACGTGGTGGAGGAAATCGCGGCGCGTGTGGAACGGGATCGTGCGAAAAATGCGCAGTTGTTGAAAGAGATTCAGGATCGAAAAGACAAAATCAACTTCTTTTCTCACAAGGGTGGAAAGATGCGTGCCCTTGCGGCGAAGTTGCGTGATCAAGTTGCGGAAGCAGAAGAGAATATGGTTGAGGTGAAGCGTGACGATCGAACCATTCGAGATTTTACGATTCCTGCACAGCCGTTTTCAGAGCCTATCGTGACGATTTCGTCGGTGAAGGTTATTAAAGACCATGAGCCAGTACGCAAAGAAGTTTCGATTAAGTTACGCAAACAGCAAAAACTGTTGATTTCTGGTCCGAATGGAATCGGAAAAAGTACTCTGTTACGATCACTTGCTTCTGAGGCAGATGAGGGTGCTGTCATCGCACGAGATGTGAAAGTTGGATACTACCGACAGGATTTTTCTGGTCTTGATTTTGGTCAGACGGTGTACACATCTCTCGAGTCCATAATGGAAGTACCTGACAATGAGAAGCTTCGTGCTGTTGCCGCACACTTTTTGCTGACAGGTGATCTTTTGCGCAATCAAATCGGATCGTTGTCAGAAGGGCAAAAAGGATTACTCTGTTTCGCTCGCTTTGTTCTGCAAGAACCTGGACTGTTGATTCTCGACGAGCCAACAAACCATATTAACTTCCGCCATCTCCCTATCATTGCTGAAGCACTCAACAACTATCAAGGCTGCATGATCGTTGTTTCCCATGCCCCAGAATTTGTCGCCAAAATTTCGTTCACAGAAACACTTGATCTTGGTATCATTTCGTAATGCAACATCTTCTCAAGACACATTTTGGATACGATACGTTTCGTCCTCTTCAAGAGGATATTATTCGTTCCGTTCTTGATGGACGAGATACCTTGGTGTTGATGCCGACCGGAGGAGGAAAATCCCTCTGCTTTCAATTACCCGCCCTGATGTTTGATGGAATCACGATCGTTATTTCGCCACTCATTGCCCTCATGAAAGATCAGGTCGATTCGCTTGTGGCAAACGGGGTGTCGGCAGCTTTTCTTAACAGTACTCTCGATGCAGATGAGATGGATACCGTTGAGCGTCGCGCTCTTTCTGGACAACTCAAAATTCTCTATCTCGCTCCGGAACGTCTGGCATCGGACGGATTTCAATTATTGCTCTCTCAATTAAAAGTTTCGTTTATTGCGATTGATGAAGCGCATTGTATTTCTGAATGGGGACATGATTTCCGTCCAGATTATCGCAATCTGAAAGATCTACGACGATCATTTCCCTCTGTCCCCGTCATGGCGCTCACCGCAACCGCGACTCCTCGAGTGAGGGAGGATATTGTGAAACAGCTTGAAATTCAAACCGCACAGGTGTTTCTCTCAAGCTTCAATCGACCAAATCTTCACTACGCGATTCGTCCTAAAAATAATGCCTTTGGTCAACTTGTTCAGGTGCTACAACCGTACAAGAATAAACCGGTCATTATCTATTGTTTTTCTCGTAAAGACACCGAGTCGCTTGCGGACGATTTGTCCCATGCGGGTTTTTCTGCGTCTCCCTATCACGCAGGTCTCGACAGGGAAACACGCACGCAGACTCAAGACAAATTTATTCGAGATGAAGTTCCCATTATTGTTGCAACGATTGCTTTTGGAATGGGAATCGATAAGCCCGATGTGCGATTGGTGGTGCACATGGATCTTCCAAAGACGATTGAAGGCTATTATCAAGAAACGGGTCGTGCGGGTCGTGATGGATTGCCGAGCGATTGCATATTGTTTTATACATTTGGCGATCGGCGTAAGCAGGAGTTTTTTATTGAACAAATCGAAGATGACGCCGAGCGTGAACTTGCGACACGTAAACTCGCACAGGTCATTTCGTATTGTGAATCAACGACCTGTCGACGACAATTTTTGTTGAAATATTTTGGTGAAAAATGGGACCTGTCTGTTTGTACGAGCTGTGACAACTGTGTGTCTGTTCCACGGGAAATGCATGATGCAACAGAAATTGCGCAGAAAATATTGTCTGCGGTATTGAGAACAAACGAGATGTTTGGCGCCGTGTATGTGATGGACGTGTTACGAGGTTCAAAAAAGGAACGCATTTTACAAAACCACCATGAGACATTGTCTGTCTATGGAATCGCTCGGAATGTTTCGTTAGATCAGTTGCGGGATTATATTGGGGCGCTTCAAAAAAAAGGATATCTCGAAAAAAATGTTGGGGAGTATCCAACGTTGCGTGTTTCACAGCTCGGGAAGTCTGCCCTCGCGAATCGAGATCAGATCATGCTTCCGAAACCAGAACAGACGATGATCACCGTCCGATCCGTACCGACCGCCCGTGAGGGTCTTGTGTTCAATCCTGAACTTTTTGAAATTCTCCGTCAGACACGCAAATCCCTCGCAGACGAACAAAATGTCCCACCATTTGTTGTTTTTGGTGATCGCACATTACAAGAAATGGCATACTATTTCCCGCAATCTACAGATTCCATGAGTAGAATTTTCGGTGTTGGAGAAACGAAACTTGAACAGTATGGGGACGTATTTCTTCGGTTGATCCGAGTGTTCACTCAGGCAAAAAATATTCAAGAACAGCCTCACGACCAAGCACCCGTTCGTCAACGATCTGGATCAGCCCTCAAAGCTGGATCAACGTATCTCAAAACAAAAGATCTAATTGAACAAAAACTTTCTCTTGCCACCATGGCACGAATGAGAAATGTTACGGAAGGAACGATCATTCAACATGTCGTTGCTCTCGTTGACGAACATCCCACTCTCAATCTCGATCATCTGAAACCTAATGCAGAACGCTTTCAAAAAATCACGACCGCATTTCAAAAAGCAAACACTCGCACACTCACTCCAGTAAAATTGATTCTTGGCGATGATTTTTCTTACGACGAATTACGTCTTGCAAGATTATTTTTAGAATAAAAAACCCGTCAGACGATGACGAGTTTTGGTTCGTAGATGACTCCGAGTTCACAGTGTGATGTACAGACATCACAGGCATTGACGAGTTCGGTGACAGGGGTGAAGGGAGTTGTAAGTGTCGCCCCAGGAGTGTACAGACCCATGTGCCAATAACAGGCGTCCGCGACTTCCTCAATGACGTGAGCATCGAGGTGTTTTATGTGAGCGAAAGAGCGCCAATGTTCTGCGGCAATTCGTCCGTGTTCAGGTCCGTAGTGAATGTCACCGTGATCTTCCTTCTTCCACGTGTCAGAAATGATCGTTGCGGCATACGCGACGTCCATCGCATGTTGGTTTGGTTCCAATGCCTCGTTGAGGAGACCTCGGATGTGTCTGGATTGTGGTGGAAGCAGGATGACAGATTCAACGATGCTACGCAGCGTGCCGTTCTGACCATTTTGCCACCATGGATGAAAGTTTCCGCTGCGCGAGGCGTGATCGACGTAGAAAATACGTGGAACAACGCAGAGAAATTTTATGACCGTTGATCGAAGATTTTCATCTTGGATCTGCATGACTCCATATTTCCAAAGGGCTCGTAACAGCATTTCGAGCTGTTCGTCCCAAATCCCTGCCCGCATCAGTCGATGTTGAATTTCTTCCATGAACGTTCCATTGTCAGGTGACCGTATCAAAAAAAACCGTCCAAGTCAATGGAGGCTTTTGCCTATTTTATTTTGGTGGGCCGGGTGGGAATTGAACCCACACGATATTTCTATCGGAGGATCTTAAGTCCTCTGCGTCTGCCAGTTTCGCCACCGGCCCATTTCAAAAAGATCCTAACAAGAATCTTGCAGATTTGGAAGAGGGGGCGTAGTCTCATAGAGATGAAAGGAGTTGAGCTGTGGCTGATCGTCCGTTTGCTGGAGACATTGCGTTTTCGCAGATGCAGAAAGAGAGGACGGAGGAATTGTCTCGGCTGAGACGTGCACGAAAAATCGCTGCGGTAGATCTTGCTCTTTCTATCAGTGGCTCGATTGCCTGTCTTGTCCACCTCAATGCTCCCTGGTTCGTTCTTTTTGAAATGTTCAAGATTGGTTGGATACTCAAAGTTCTTTTCGTCGTAGCTATTGGATCAATCTTCTGGTCTCTATACGAATTCTTTTCATTCTCACGAAGGATCAAAGCCTACGACCAGAGTTCATCCATGTCGGATGACTTTTCCTGACCCAATCTCGGGTCTCTTTTTTTCTGAGACTTTTGGAGAGGTCTTGAAATGAAATCAAAATGACACCCGAAAAAAACGGATGTCATTTTGGAGCGGGAAACGGGGATCGAACCCGCGGCCTTCTCCTTGGCAAGGAGACGCTCTACCACTGAGCTATTCCCGCAGGAACAGTCAGCAGATTAGCATAGGTAGGTGAAAGTGAGCAAGAGTGGTTATTTAGACGTTGTTTTTACCTTGTGCGATTTAGGTGCGTACCTATTTAATTTTTTCTCAAGTCGATCCTGGCGATGACGCATAGCAGCATCTTCAACATCAAAACGTTTAGAA
Organism: Candidatus Uhrbacteria bacterium RIFOXYB12_FULL_58_10; assembly: GCA_943359455.1. GTDB lineage: Bacteria > Patescibacteriota > Patescibacteriia > UBA9934 > GWF2-40-263 > YC12-FULL-57-11. Next base: position 53,573 of record CALRHL010000003.1, on the reverse strand, counting down.
GAGCAAGCAAATCCATCGAGATGGTTTTCTAGACGTGTAAACTCACCACGAACGAGAGTAAAATTGACATCTGTCTCCTTTCGAAATGCAGACAGATCAAATTGAAGAAAATCAATCTGATGTGACATGTGGTGAACGGTATCTTTTACGATTTTTCCATCTGACTGCAACGTGTCTATTTCTGTTTTCATTATTCCAACATCTGACTTCAACTCACTAACATCTGACTTCAACTCACTAACATCTGACTTCAACTCACTAACGTCTGACTTCAACTCACTAACGTCTGACTTCAACTCACTAACTTCTGACTTCAACTCACTAACGTCTGATAGCAAAATCTCAACGTTTTTAGCGGTACTGATAATTAATTGTTTCGTTTCTGCGTCCATAGTATTTCCAATATAACATAAATAAAAATGTGGGAATAGCGTTTCGATTTAAGCCCGTACTGTCTTCTTCATTCCCCCGTGAACCCAAGCAATTCCTGCCTTGTTTCCAACTTGATATTGCTGATGTGCTGTTTCTACGACGAAATCTCGAAGGAGGTTTGTGCTCGAATCATCGAGACCGAATGTTTCTGCAATCGTATTTATCTCTGAAATAATTTGTTTGTAGATCGGAAGATTGCGGAAATTAAAGTTTGCCATATTCATTATTGATATTGGATTGAGTTAAGAGTTCGACGACATATTCCGAAAGCAATGTCGCGACGGTAGATGATACTCCGTACGCGAATGCCTTTGTTTCAACGCGACGTTTGAGAAGCGGCACGGAGAGTGCGATGTTTTGCATAAAAAAGTTTCCATTTAGGAATGAGATGTATCCATGTATACAACGCGAGCCCAAGAATTGTCAGGATCGTAATCGCAAATGCAATGGATCGGTCGGTTGAATTGCGTGTTTCTTTTCCTGTTGCCGTGATGATGGTTTGTTCTGCGATAGGTGGCGGTGTAAGAACAACATCGTCTTCTTTTCTTGGAAGCAAGGTGATGGTTTTGTTGGTCGCAACAACTAAACCTGTTACTTCCATTTCCGCACCGCGAGCAAACGTTGCTGCATCAATACTTGTCCCATCTGCAACACGGATTGTCAGTTGTACCCCGTTGCTCTCAAGGACTATTTTTTTACCTGTCCGTGATACAACGGTACCCGTCACGGTTACCAGTCGTCCGTGATCCGCTTCCGACAAGGAAGCGAGTTCAATCGATTCAGAATCAATAGGTTCACCGGAGCCTGTGATGAGGATCTCGTCGCTCGATCCAATTTTCAATCGACGCTCACCGCGGCTTTCCGTGAACGTCCCAGAGACAGATATCTGATCACCGGCTTCCATGTCCGGGAAATCGCCATCATATTTGTAAATTTGAAGTCCACCTGTTTTCGTCATTAGATAAAAAATCTGTTTTCCAAAAACTCCTGGACCTACAAGAACCACTCCTTCGATCCAAGACGAGACCGCTTTTACCCCTTTGCGATAAGTGGATGCTGTGGCCACTCTGGCTGGTTCGTCCACTTCATCTGTCGTAACAGAGTTCGGTTCATCTGGTGTAATGTTTGTAGTCCAATTCCAGAGAGACTCAATGAGAACGTACGACGATCCTTTTGGCGGCGATTCATATGTTTGAGAATCAATGAGTGATCCGTCTGGTGCAAAAAGGGTGACCGTATCACTCGTATTATTTAATGCGATGCGTGTTTCCGCTCGCGAGAGAGTCAAGAAATGGTACGGAAGTATTTTAGATGTCGTGCTGAAGGAGAATTTCTTTTCTCCTGCATCCGTCAACACCCAGCCGTCCAAAGGAACAGGTTCTGATCCAAAATTTTCAATCTCAATAAATTCCTCCATCAAATCACCTCCTGTTGTATTCGGATAAATTTCAGATAATCGTAACGTCATCGGTCCAGTCGTTCCCTGAATTTCTTTCATTTCTTTTATTTCTAATCGTTTCTCAATCTCTTTTATGACCTCAACTTTTTCTATTTTTTTCGAATTTGATGCTTCGGATTTCGAATTTTCTACAGATACTTTTTGCATAACCGGAGACAGAACATTCTCTTTCCCCATCGTGACAGAAGTCGTCACCTCCCACTTCCCATCCTCAGCTCGTGCGAGCGAGTTAGGTTGTTTTGCGATCGGGACAGATCCAGTTCCATACGTGACTGCATCAATGACCACACTCGTTGGATCCAAAAGTTCAATCGTGTCTCCAGTATTATTCAACTTTCCCGATGGATTTTTTAAGACCACAAACTGTCCCATCCCAAGCAACTGATCTGGTAGCCCCGTTTGTTTTCCAGATGCATCTCGCACACTCCAACCTTCTAGTGGAATGACGTTATTGTACGGATTTAAAATCTCAATCCACTCTTCTGTTGCATCGGAAACAAACTCATTGATCACCAATGTCCCGACTGGATAGGTTGCTGCTCGTTGTTCTTTGTCGTCCGATTCCGTAGGTTCCAATATCTCCTGCTCCGTCTCGGAAGATTGCCCCGCTTCTTCGGCACTACTTACTAAGTCTTCTTCCAGCGATTCATTACTCCCTGAGCGAGCGGAGTGAGTCGAAGGGTCGGTTTCTTCCTGCTCAGACAGCACTTCGACGGATTCGCAAAGCTCACCGCAGGCAAGCTCAGTGGGTATCTGTATATCGTTACTTTCCCCCGTATCCGCAATTTCCTCAGTATCCGTAATTTCCAAAATCTCAACAATTTCCTGAAGGCCGTTTGACGGCCCAATTTCGATAATTTCCTCAGGTTCAATTTCTGATTCAAACCACTCCTCCAACACCCCCGGACTCCCAACATCACTAACTTCCTCATCAAACCCTTCAGACACAATCGCATTATCCCATGCAGACGCAAGTGATCCATCCTCTATCGGTGCTTTTCGTACCATCGACGCATATCCTCCTCCATCGCTTCCTCCTCCATCTGTTCCCATTCTTCCCGCCAACGGCTTGGATCCATCGAGAGCCGAATCGCGTTTTTGTCCTGTTGCATCAATGAGCATAAGTAACAGTCCGGAGTTTGAGAGCGAGACTCCGGTGGTGACATAATCAGGTGTGTGATTGAGCGCTGATTTTGTGTTGAGTTCGTCATAATTTGAAATAAGAAATGTTGAATAAGGTTGAATGGTACTTCCTTCCGGAATCATGAGCGTTCCATTTGACGTTGCGGCGCCTTGAATGGTCCATCCACTCAGATCGACAGATGCATCTGTCCTATTCGTAAGTTCAATCCATTCGTCTGAACTAGAAAGGGAAGATCCAGCCCAGTTGATTTCTGAAATAATGACCGTTGGTGTTGTGTCTTCTGTCGCGCGGCTCATCAGTGGAAGTGCGCATCCAACAATGAGAATGAAGCTAGCAAAAATCAGCCGTCCTATGATTTGAAACATAGTCGTGTGGTTTGGTTTGAATTAGTCATTCACTTACCCGTGCACAGATCAGTGAAGAAAAAAATCCCCGCTCGAGAAAAACTCGAAAGGGGATTTGTATGCTTCCATTACATCATGTATAAATGGTTTTGTCAATGGAAGTTTGTGGATAAATGTAATGTCGGGATGGCGGAATTGGTATACGCGCTAGCCTTAGGAGCTAGTGGAGCAATCCTTGAGGGTTCGAGTCCCTCTCCCGACACCAGAAAAAATTATGCAAGATGACTTGATTCTAAAAATAGCCTCCGACGTCCGTTCCCGCATGTCTTCGGACTCTTCTCACGACTGGTGGCATGTGTATCGGGTGTGGCAGATGGCGAAGCGACTTGCAGTTGAAGAGAATGCAGATCTGCGTGTCGTTGAACTTGGAGCGCTTTTGCACGATATTGCAGATTGGAAATTTCATGATGGAGATGAAACGGTTGGTCCACGTATTGCTGGTGAGATTTTGACGACGCACGGAGTTGATCTGACGGTGATCGAACAGGTCCAAGACATCATAGCGACGATTTCGTACAAAGGTGCAGGCGTAGCAACGCCGATGAAAACAAAAGAGGGTGAATGCGTTCAAGATGCGGACCGTCTGGATGCGATCGGTGCCATCGGAATCGCAAGGACGTTTGCGTATGGCGGAGCCAAAGGTCGTTCTATGTACGATCCAGATATTCCACCAACAATGCATCAAGATAAAGATTCTTATCATAAAGACAACGGTCACACGATCAATCATTTTTATGAAAAGTTGCTTTTGGTCAAAGATCGTTTGAATACAAAATCCGCCAAGCAGATTGCGGAAGGGCGACATGCGTTTTTGGAAAAATATCTGGAGGAGTTTTATAAAGAATGGAATGGGGAGAGGTAAGGATTGTATTTTTTCTTGCCAAACAATGCCCGAATCTGTAAGCTCCGTGCGGAGGTTTCAGATGCGACGAATCGTGGCAAAGTTCGGTGGGACATCGATGGGGTCTGCGGATGCGATGCGGAAGGCGAGTGCAATCGTACGATCGGTTGATGGTGAGGTGATCGTCGTAGTGTCGGCAGTGACCGGAACGACGGATGCGCTCATCGCGCTTGGCAACACAGCCGTAGAGGGTGGAGACTGGGAGGTGCTTGCCGGCAGGATCAAGGAGCGGCACAGAATGCTCGTTCGCGAGCTCGATCTCGATCTCCACCAACAGCTTTCGGTCCTGTTGGACGAAATGTGGAGCATTTGCCGCGTGGTCGCGCAGTTCGGCGAACTGGGGCCGAGCGTTCTTGATCGTCTGCTGAGCCTCGGCGAGCGGCTGAGTGCGACGATCTTCGCCGAGCATCTCGTGGTCGATGGGGTGAACGCTGAAATGGTCGACGCGTTTGATCTCATCGCTACCGACCGTCAGTTCGGCTGCGCGAACGTCGACTTCCCGGTGACGAATAGCCGTACGGCCGGCGTTCTTTTCCCGATGATCACGAACTCTGTGATCCCAGTCGTGACCGGGTTCATTGGACAGTCCAATGCCCCTCATCGCTACACGACGCTCGGACGCGGCGGGAGCGACTACAGCGCAGCCATCATTGCGGCTGCCATGGACGCAACAGAGCTCCAGATTTGGACGGACGTGGACGGGATGTTCACGGCCGACCCGCGTGTCATTCCCGGCGCCACCGTGCTCACACAACTCTCCTACGCGGAAGCTGGTGAGCTCGCATACTTTGGTGCGAAGGTACTGCACCCAAAGACGATCAAGCCCGCCATCGAGCGTGAGATCCCGGTTCGTATTCTCAATACGTTCAACGCGGCGGCACCCGGCACGCTCATCAACAGTGAGGAGTGTGCGTCGATCAAGTCGATTACCTCGAAGAAGGGAATCACGGTTGTGAACCTCGTCTCGCTCGGCATGCTCGATGCACATGGGTTCCTCGCCAAGATTTTCACTGCGTTCGCGCGGCATGAGGTGATCGTGGATGTGGTGTCCACGTCGGAAGTGAGCGTCTCGGTGACGGTTGACCGCAAAGTTTCGTCCGCGCTCGTCGAAGAGTTACGAACGTTCGCGACCGTTGACGAGCCAGAGACAGGCATGGCCATCGTTTGCGTCGTCGGGGAAGGACTCCGCACGCAGCCGGAAGTCCTCGGACGGTTGTTCTCAGCCGTCGGCCCGGTTCCGGTCAGCATGGTGTCGCAAGGTGCGAGCAAACGTAATGTCACATTTGTTGTGGCAGAGCGTGACGCTCGCCGCGTGGTCGCACAGGTCTTTCACGAGTTCTTCGAATCAGATCCTACCCTATGAATGAATCGGTCACCACATTCCCAAAGGAGGCAATTGCACGTGCGGCGGCGGATTTTCCAACGCCGTTTTTTCTATACAACGAGGCGCGTCTTCGCGAAAATTGCCAGACGTTTCGCGACACGTTTCAAACATATTTTTCAGATTTCCGTCCGCTCTACGCGGTAAAGGCAAACTCGAACCCAGATGTGCTGCGTATCGTTCAGTCCGAGGGGTTCGGCTTTGACGCATCAAGTCGCGCAGAAGCTTGGATTGTTGAAAAGATTGGTGCGACAGGGATGTACACGGGTAATTACACGCCAGCCGACGAACTTGCATTTGCCGCACAACGTGGTTTCATTCTCAATCTCGATGATGCGAGTATGGTGGATTTTCTTGATGAGATCGGCGTGCCAGAGACATTGTCATTTCGGGTGAATCCAGGAATGGGAAGTGGGGATAGGGAGAGCAACGTGCTTGCTGGGCCGGACGCGAAATTCGGCGTGCCGTTTGAGGCTGCCTCCTTTGTGTATGCCGCGGCGCGTGATAAAGGAGTGAAGCGATTCGGGATTCACATGATGACGGGAAGCAATAATCTCGACGTGAAATTTTTTTCACAAAGCGTTGAGAAATTATTTGAAATTATTTTTGTCATTAAAAAAGAAACAGGAGTCGAGATTGATTTTATGAACATCGGTGGTGGTTTTGGTGTTCCGTATCATCCAGACGAGCCACGTCTTGACCTCGACGCCGTTGTGTCAGGAATTCGCACGGTGATTGATGATGCATGCAAAAAGTTTGATCTGAAAGAACCTGTACTCTACGCCGAACCAGGACGGTTTATCGCGGCCGACATGGGATTTCTCGTTGGGAAAGTGTGCGTGATCAAGAATGGATACAAAAAGTTCATCGGCATCGACGCGGCGGCAAACGACATGCCGCGCCCGTCCATTTACGGCGCATACCATCATGTCTCTGTCATCCAGTGCGATGATAAACCACGCGTCGAGGAAATCGTATCAGTCGTCGGCGGCATCTGCGAGAACAACGACCAGTTCGCGAAAGATCGTTTGCTCACTGAGTGTCGCGTCGGTGATCTCATCGTCGTCCACAACTCCGGCGGCCACGCCTACGCCATGGGCCACAACTACAACGGGAGGACGAGGCACGCGGAGTATTTGCTGAAAATAGATGGGATGATCGAAAAGATTCGCGACGCCGAGAAAATCGAGGATTTATTCTGCGGGACGCGCATCGACTAGCCAACCAGCTAGTCTTTTGCTAGGGTGCGACCACCAACAGTTCCGTTGGACGGAGGTTTTCATGGAAGCTCTTTCTGCAAAGGATCGCATCATTTTCCCTCTCGACGTTTCCAGCTCGCGCGAGGCTTTGGAGCTGGTCAAGGAACTCGCAGACCATGTCGGCGTGTTCAAGATCGGGCTCGAGCTTCACCATGCGATGACCGCGGAGGTGCTTGCGACCGAAGACGTCGATCAGGCGATCGTTCATCTTCGAGTTCAACGCGAGCTCTACCATCTGTTTGGCTGTGGATCCTGGGGTAGTGGGTTCTGGGACGGCAAGTTCGACGACATTCCGAACACAGTCGGGGCTGCTGCGAGTGTTGTGGGACAGCGGCTCCAGATGAGGATGTTCAACGTACACGCCTCGTGCGGCATCGACGCGATGATGGCTGCGGTAAAACGTAAGGGCTGTTCGCTCGCGTTGGCCGTCACCGTTTTGACCTCCCGCGAGGAGAACGACGGCAACCTTACGTTCAACGCTCCAACCAAGGCCAAGGTGCTCCAGTTCGCGCGTGAGGCGAAGCTTGCAGGGATGGACGGAATTGTCTGCTCGCCGCAGGAGCTCGCGGTGATTCGCAAGCGCCCGGAGCTTTCTGGCCTGCTCACTGTGGTACCCGGCATTCAGGCCGAATGGACCGCGGCCAACGACCAAAAGCGAGTGATGACTCCTGCGGAAGCGGTCAAAGCCGGCGCGGATTTCATCGTGGTCGGCCGTTCGATTCGTGATTTCCCCGAGAAGTTTTCCGGTCCCGCCGAAGCCGCGGATGCCATCGCCGAACAGATCGAAAATGCCCTCGCCTAACCGACCACACGGTCGGTTCTTTTATTGTAAAAAAATCTCGTCCAGTTAGGACGAGGAAGCGGTGCGGCGGGCGAGGAACACGCGACCCTTGCCGACTGTGGTGTTCACCGGGACGCCATCGCGGCAAAGTGGGCAGTCGTCTTCGGGGTACGAATCGAGCTTGACGGTTCCGAGCGCGACCATTCGGTGAATGCCAGGACCGAACGTGTCGATACCGACATCTCCACGGTTGAAGAGCGCCAGCACTCCGCTTACGACGCAGTCTAGCGAGCGAGCCGCATTGATGACCTTTATCACCGACCCTCCAGTCGTGAGGACATCCTCCACAATCATGGCGGTTTTGCCGCGGATGTGCGCGTCTTGCCCGCGTCGGAACGCGAACTCGTCTCCTTCCTTCTCGGCGTACACTGCGAGCACTTCCGTCCCCAGCATATTCGACAGATGGAATGCGGTCCACTGCGCAAGAATGATTCCGCCTTTCTCCGGACCGATGATCACATGCGCTCCGTCGCCGGCAGTGTGCACGCTCTCGGCGAGTTGGCGACACAGCCCGCTCACGATTTTCGGATGCGGGTAGATTGCGTCTTTGTTGAGGTAAACCGAGCCGTGTCGCCATGAGGAGTAGACGACATGGGTGTCGGTGAGGTATCCGCCACAGCGTTGCAGTTCTTCGAGTGCGTTCATGAGAATCTCCAAGAGTAACAGGAGCGTACAACAGAGTGTTGGTTGCGGCAAGAGCGATCGATTCACGGAACAAAAAACTGACCGATTTCGGTCAGGTAAGAGTGTTCAGGACATCTGTGAGAAACGCACCCAGTTTCTCGCTCGAAGCTTTGGCGCGAGCGACATTGGTTTCGTGCGTATGGACTTCCTTGTCGTCGTTCGTGATGAACGCGATACCCATAGCTCGGGCTTCGTAGAGCGCCGCGACACAGCACTCGGGCTTCACGCTCATGCCGACCGTATCGGCGCCAAGCTTCGCGAAGTTGCCTTTGTCATGGCGACGTCCCTCGAAGTCGGGTCCGCGCACGTAGGCATGTCCTTTCCCTCGGTGCAAGGTGAGTCCCCTGTATTCTATTCCAAAGTGGAACAGGTTATTTTTTGACGGAATTATTTGAACAGGCTATGATGTATATACTATTACAAAGTAATAACCAGTATGAGAACATCTACTATCATGAGTGTTTCGTTACCACCCGCAATGGTTAAAGATTGCGAGCGTGTTGCGAAGCAGTCTCACATGACACGGTCAGAATTGTTTCGTTCCGCTCTTCGCCGGTATCTCGAGGAGATAAGACTTGAAGGAGCTCTTCATGCAGCGGAAGAAGCACGAAAAAATGGAACGATGAAAGTATTAAAATCAGGAGGACTCGCTCGTCTTCTGAAACAGTCATGAGACCAATTTCAACAATTGAGTATTCTCCACATTTTTTACGATCGTTTAAGCAAATCTCACGAACGCTTTTCAGTGAGATTCAAGAAGGTGAAATGATTTTTCGTTTTACATCACACGACTCTGTACAATTTATTGACGTGGGTGGCCACTCCATCTACCATTAGCGAACTATGCGTATCATTCTCGTTCACGGATTCAACGCTTCACCCGAAATGAACTTTCACCCTTGGCTTGCACGCGAGCTTCGAGCGAAAGGATATGAGGTGATTGCTCCTACACTTCCTTTGAAGAGTGGGGAGGAGTTTAATTTGCCACTTGTGTTAGAGGAGATGCAGCGTCAGGTTGGGTTTTTGAAATCTGATGATATTTTGCTTGGTCATTCACTTGGTGCGCTCATTATTTTTCAATACATGGAATCGATTGAGATGACGGAAACGCCACGCGCCGCGATTTTGGTCGCGGCTCCATTTAAAGTGATGAAGCCAGAATTGCGTCGCTTGTTTCTCGTTGACTTGGATGCAGACGTTGCCATGTGGAAAGCGCGCGAGATTATTATTGTTCACTCCAAAGACGACACACTCGTCCCTATCGAACATGGTCGCAAGCTTGCGGAATATTTCCGCGCACAATGTATCGAGACCAATGGCAATGGGCACTATATGGATGCGGAGTATCCTGACCTTCTCGAACTCGTTGAAAAAATTGCAACGACGCCATTTCCGTTTGCACCCGGTATGTCACTTGAAGATGACTACGCAAACAAGGCATGGGCTGACCGCATTGCCCCGTCATCAGGGAAGCCGGATTGGATGACATAATATGCGATACGTGTACGATTTTGACTCAACACTTTTTTCAACAGAACGTCTCTGGCAGGCAGAACGTGCGATGATTATTTCAGCTGGATTTGATCCAGAAGTGGTTGATGAAACAGGTGACCAAGCAGCAAGGCTTGGTTATTCACCGCGCAAGCATATGGAAATGCTTGGGATGGATGCAGATGTAATAGTAGATATTATTGAACGGTTTGAGGTGTTGCTTCGTGATGATGCACCGTCGTTTGTTTTCGCTGATGTCATTCCATTTATCAACGCTCGCAAGGATCACTCACATTCTGTTTTAACGATTGGAGATGAAGGACATCAACGCGAAAAACTTTTGACAAGTGGAATCGATAAACTTATCCCAAACATAACGATCGCGCGTCCAGAAGAAACAAAAGCGTCGCATCTTCTGCGCATGCTCGAACAGGAACAGAAACTTATTTTTATCGATGATAACCCGACGCATTTGATCACGGCACATGAAGCCAAACTCCCGATCGATCTCGTTCGGATCAAACGCAAAGGAGAATACTACGCAATCGAACCACATGAACTCGACGATGTGGCGTGGCGAGTCATCACATCACTCAGTGAAATTGAAACCTGATTGTTATTTAGGAATCTGTGTCACGTACACCATGAGATAGGTTCCGTCGAGAAGTTTGATAACCGCTGGATCTTTCACAAATTCGGATTCCTGTGTCGAAGATTGATCAAGGGCGAGGCGAATGCCGGTTTCGGGAGTCCAGGTGGTTCCGTCCGTGGATGTGAACGATCGGATGTCCTGAGATTGAGGGGAAAAGGCGTACATGCGATAGAGGTCGTCAAAGAGGAGTACGTTTGACATAACCATTTGATACTGGTCAATTTTGTATTCAGACAGATTTTGTTTTGTAAAGTTCACACCGTCTGTTGACGTTGCATGATAGGACTTCATCGATTTGAAAGAAAGAGTGTACATGTGCCAGATATCGTCTACAAGAAAGGTGTTGGAATCGAGCGAGGAAGGGTTTGCTTGAAACGCAACCCCTTTGTTTGCGAAGTGGATTCCGTCTGTACTGTCGGAAACGTAAATCGCTTCCATCTGTCCATTGTTAATGTCAGAGGTGCTGAACAAACGAAACGTTCCATCCGCAAGCAATACAATATCCGGATCGCTTGAATGAGCCATCGGATGTTCTCCTGTATAGTTGATTTGATGAAATTCCCAAGTTGCGCCTTGATCGGAGGAAATCGCAACCGCCGCAACATTTTCACGATCACCAACTTCCCACCCAGCATAGTACAAATAGAGTGTTCCATCTGGCGTCATTACAAGATCCGGAACGTTCGCCTGATCCGTTACAACTGTGTTCGTCCGCGTAAAGTTAATCCCATCGCTCGACGTCGCCGTCATTAATCGCCTTTGCCCAGGCGGCGCTTCTGCTCCCGACCCAGTTGCCTTACCGGTTGGTGGAGTAAATATATTATCTGAGACAGTAACTTCAGACGGTCTCGCTGTCGTCGTGACAGGGTTCGTTGATTCAGACGTTTGTGTACAACCACTTCCAATGATAAAGAGCAAAGTGAGAGAAGAGAGAAGGAGAGATTTTTTCATATATCGTTAGAAGTTAGTTGTAAATGTTTTATCCAACTGTTCTAGTATTTCTGGCAGTCTTCGGTGTGCTTCTTCTGGTGAGTACTGCCGCATCAGACGAAGTTTTTTCTGAGCGAATTTTCGCAGGCGCTTTAGCTTATGCGGATCGGTGATCGCCGCAAGCTCAAGACGCAGAAAATCGCGTTCGCTTTTCTTGATCGTTTTAAGATCATACCGCCTCGGTGACGTATCAAAATCAATCGCAATAATTTTCGCTCTGTGTAAAGAAGGAATCTCTCGAACAAGACGACGGATGCGCGGCGCTCGCGTTGCTTCACAGAAGATCAGAATATTTTTACTTCCTCTGCGAGTAAACCCCAACAAATTCTCCACCGTCGTCAACGCCTTCGGTCTGGCTAAAATCCGCCAATTGACTTTTTGTGCCGATCGTCCTATTTCGTCAATTTTTTCCTTGAGCCATTTCTTCATTTCTCCTGCCTCTGTGCGTTTATACGGCTTGAAAATATCCGTCGCTCCGCCATTCATAACGATCGTCCCTGTCGCATCGCAGTACCGCGAAAACAAATAATTCACCACTGGATGCAGGTAGGCCTGATAGTTCGGATCCGAAAAAATATCCTTTGGGACTCCGTACCCACAGATGAGCGCGACAAATGTTCGTGGTTTCATATGCAACGATTATGTCATTTTGAGACTACTGATGCAATTTTAAAAAAATACTCGCCGAATGGCGAGCTAGGACGCGTCGAGGATCTGTGCGACCGCGAGGCATTGGTTGAATGCTTTGTACATGTCGTTGAGCGTTGAGATACAAGCATCGATTTTCGTGATTCGCTTGACGATAAGTTCCTCCGTCGGCCTCCCGTAACATTCGTCGAAAAAGCGTCGGAGTACTTCGTGAGAATTCTCGGTGACCGACACCGCTAGGCTCGATGCGAGTACTGTGCGGAGGCATCTTAGCTGTTCGACCTCCTTTCGGAGTTCGCCGCAGCGAGTCTCCGCGTCTTTCTGCATCTGGGTAATGAACGCCACACGTTCGATTTTCGGCTTGGTGGGCGGCTCCGCTACCACTGGTTTGCGTGATTGGTAGTTGTGTGTCTTGTCCGACCAGGAGTCGAGCGACGGTAGGCCAAGGTTCGCGTAGTGCTCCTCGAGCACGGCTTTCACCGCGGGTACAAGGATCGTGTCGAGATGAAGACCTAATTCGTCGAGAAGGAACTTGATTTCGTTCTGCGACTTTCGCCCGAAGTTCTTCATTGTGGAGATTTCGGACAGGTTGCGCGTCACGATGTGTCCGACCGTATCAATGCTGGCATTCGCCAAGCAGTTCGCGGCACGGACAGAAAAATCGAGCTCGTCGGACGGTTTCTTCAACAGTTCCACAAGCGTCTGTTCTTCCTGGGAAAGTTCCATGGATTCTCCTTCTCCCCGTCCGACCAGACACAATCGTCCGGCGGGATTTCAGGAGATGACGACGTTATCAGGAAAACCTGCCGGCGTCAATCCGTTTTCTGGACAATTCCTCTAAATTCTGCTAAAATATAGGATATGTACAATTGGTCAACCGACGAGGAAGCGTTGAAAAATGATCCAGAAGCACATGCCATTTGGAAGCTGGAACAGATGGTCAATTTTGGATTGAACGACGAAAAGCTAAGCACAACAGCCCTTTTGAAGTATTGGGATCGTCTCACACTTGATCCTCACCGCAAAAGCGTTCTTGCATTTTTGTTGCATGGATAATCAGATTCTCACGCAAGACCAAGTCGCTTTTTTGGAACGGATTGGAAAAACTCCTTTCCTCACTGAGCGATTCTATCTGACTGGCGGTACACCGTTGGCAGCATTTTATTTGTGGCACAGATATTCTGAAGATCTGGATTTTTTTTCGGAGCAGGAAGTAGATATTTCCACGCTCAACGCTTTCTGGCATGACGTAAAAGCCGATCTTGGTATTTTGAAAATCGATGCACAACAAAATTACAACAGGAACATGTTCTTCTTTCAACTAGAAAGAGGTGTGCTCAAGGCCGAGTTCACCTATTTTCCGTTTCCACGCATTGAAACTGGCCCAGTCCATTTCGGGATCGAGACAGAGAGCATGATCGACATTGCCGTGAACAAGTTATTCACGATTTACCAGCGCACGAAGGCTCGTGATTACATTGATCTGTACTGTCTTTGTCGCAAACAGGGATATAAGATTACTGATTTAATCGCGAAGGCTCGGATGAAGTTCGACTATCATATTGATCCACTGCAGTTGGTCACGCAATTCTACAAGGCGAAGAACGCTCCAGACATGCCGCGGATGATTCTCGATGTACCAGCCTCGGAATGGCAGGGATTCTATTTGGACGAAATTAAGAAGTTGCAGTCGAAGATTCTGAAAAAATAAAAAACTCGCCGTCGGAATTCACTGATCGGTCAATCATTTTCGATGTTTTGATTTGTAGCCATGCTGAACTTTTGCAGAGGTATCTCATAACATTTTAGTAATGATACGTCTTTCCAGCGAGAATCGTCATCGCTCGATACAGCTGTTCGTACAGCACGGTTGTTGCCATGTCGTGTGGGAAGGTAAGTTTTGAGAGCGACAGTGTCGCATCAAAGTTTTTCTCGATTGTTTTATCAACACCAAACGGTCCAGCGACCACGAATTCAAGGGTGCGTGTTTGCTGTTCGCTCCATGTAGCGATTTGGTTTGCGAAATCACCCGTCAAATATTCCTTCCCATGTTCGGTCAGCAAAACAGAAAACGCATCTTTCCTCACTCTGTGAACCTCTTTCACCTCTGACACTTCGATCTTCGCAAACGGTCGGAGTAATTTCTGATAATGCAAAACCATCTCCGCAAGCGGACCTTTTTTCATCCCTCCGACAGTAACGATGTGGAAGCGGAACATAGAAGATTATTTAGCAAAACGGTCTAATATCATGATACAAAAATTCGCCCAAGTGGGCGAGGAGAGAGTCAGATTGGGCCGACAGAGTTGTGGGTTTCTGCTGCGGCCAGTTTGAGCTCGAGTTCAGTTCGCCGTGCGGCAAGATTCTTTGTGACACGATCAACCTTTCGTTCAAGCACCCACGAAATGGAGTACATGATCGAGCCGAAGAGGCAAAAAGCCATTGTCAGACAAGACATTGCATACAGGACAGCTTTGATCAGCTCTGCAGGAGCGGATGTGTGGACACTGAGTACTCCAACAATTCCTGTCGCCATCACGGCACAAAAGGCGATGAAGAATGACCAGCGGCACAGATCTCCAAAATGACTCACGGCAGTCGTGACCGACCTGTAGACCCGATGAAGTTGATCTAGTTGTTCCTGGATGATCTCTGTATCCGTTCGTACTTCTTCAATCATGGTGCCTCCTCACGCGATCATATCGTCTACGCCGACGATTGACAAGCGCTTGATTTTTTGGTACGATCCGTAGTCCATTTCGGAGGTGTTCATGGACTCAGGACATCTGTTTGAATGCGCATTGAGACTCTCCTCGCCATCACGAATCCTCCCCATCCCCTGAAGCAATCTCTCACATGCGTAAAGCAGACCTTTCTCCCAAGGTAGGGAGCTATGTTGATAATCTCACCGATCAACTCGCTGTTCTCGTAAAGAAATACAACAAAACTCATCCAGAACAGCTTCAATCTCTCGTGTTATCAGAGGAAATGACTCTCGAAGATGTAAAACACTTTGGAAAGCTCTGCAAACACCTTCTTTTTGCATTTGAAAAAGATAACATCCCTCCCTCAGAGCTCAAAGCGTTCGAAGAGGAGGAAAGAATAACATTCTCTGAAAAACAGCTTAAAGAAGCCGTCGAGATTCTAGGACAAGAAAACGTCTTTGGACCATCTGCTGTTGAAAACACTTTTGGAACAAAACTCGAAACAAAAGACATCCCACCCATCCTTTTCTCCAAAGCAGAACTCGAACGAGCCAAGGAACAGAACCAGTTCCTTGTCCTTCGCATAGACAAAGCACCAGATGGACAACCTCTCACCATGAAAAAGATGGGTGAGATCATGACACCGAAGTTTAAGAAGAACAAAAAAGGAAAAGTTTTTTTTGATACGGATTGGTACAAAAACGAACCGTTCTACACAGAAGAAACCCCAGTCATGCGTTGGTCACTCGTTTCTAAAGAAGTCCTCCCAGATTCCACAAACAAAAACTACGTAGAACAAACAGAAATAATAGTAGATTATCTAAGAAACACTGTTTTTTCTTCCGCTGATAGAACAAACCAAGAAATTCCTGAACCTTACAAATCCGCTATCGCAGAATTCGAATCCAAGAAAGCAGATCTCACTAGACGTATTTCATCCGACTGGGAAAAAGTCGCCGAAGAATTCGAAGCACTCCAAATCTCTGTGCTTACAAGACAAACCCCTGCAGAAGCAATCTACGATACTCTTATAAGATTTAACACTACAAATGCCAGACATCTTTTAAGCCATTACGCTTGGACAAGAAGGCGCAGCTCTGGCGGGTTCCTGGTGGGCGTCGGTCGCGCGGACGCGGACGGCGCGGACGTGGGCAGGTGGCATCCTGAGGACGGGGATTCTGGCTGGGGGGTTGTGTTCGTCCGCTAGTTTCAGATTTGTCCGAACCCTTAACTCTTGTCACCTTGAACTCTTGACCGTAAAATACAGCAGTAGGTTAATAGAATCACCACCACGTGTGGATTGGTTTACCTACATTCAAATCAGATCTGTACTGCTTCCTGTTGTTTTGTCTTGTAAGAGGTGAATTGTTTTCAACTTGCCTCCTGAGTTCTGGTTAGGCAACAGGAAAAGACGCAACTCTGATGGGAATCTCGTGAACGTCGGTCACGCGGACGCGGACGGCGCGAACGTGAACAGGTGGAATCCTGAGAACAGGAATTCTGACTTGGGGGTTGTGTTCGTCCGAAGTGCAGATGTCCAAAAGCCCCCTCAATGAGGGCTTTTGGCTTGTTGGATATTGCGAATCCAAGCACCGAGCATTTTTCCAATTTCATTCAGTTCACATTCAACTTGAATATATTTTTGTTCAGAAATCAGTTCAAGACTATGTGCGAGTCGAACAAGAATTTTGGCCGCGTTAATATTTGGTGTAACGGTTCGCTCTAATTGATTTAGCTTTTCAATTTGTTGCGAAAATTCTGACTTCATTATTCCAATCAGTGCTTCAAGTAAAAGCTCAAACATTCGTGTTGCGATCGTGTAACGTTCTGACTTTGGAAACCGTTTTGTATGAACATGCCACCAAACAAGCAAGTCATAGATTCGATAGAACAACGGAACATGGCGGGGGGGGGGTAGACATAGTAGATCATTATTTGAAAGAATTATTAGTCTCGAAAATTTGTTTGCGGCATGGAAGAAGTTTTGCAAAGGGAAACGTCAACGTCAGGACGTTTTAGATTACGGAAGAGACATTGAAGATCATCTGTTCGATTTACATGACCGACTGCATTCAGGTGAATGGAGACATGGAGAGTATACTCGCATGATTGTCTGTGATCCAAAGCCTCGCGAGATTCATAAGGCTTCTGTGGAGGATCGGATCGTCCATCACGCACTTGTCCGAGTGATTGAACCCATATTCGATCGCGGATTCGTTTTCGACAGTTGGTCTTGCCGGAAAGGAAAAGGGACGACGGCTTTACTTGTCCACGATTCGATTATTTGTTCGACAAGTTCTTCACATTGAATTACACCCACGCAAGTGTCTGATCCATCCTTATAAACATGGAATCGACTGGCTTGGGCATGTTTTATTTCCAGAATACCGAATCTTACGGCCAACAACACGACAGCGATTGTGGAGAAATGTGAATATCGCTATTCACAATCTGCTTGATAATCAATTAGAACGTGAGCAATTTCAGTCTATTTGTGCATCATACAGTGGGTTATTAAGAACAGGCTGGAATGGATCAGATCAACAGCGTTTATTGGATATTTGGTTAATGTTTTAAGCAATGAAATCTAGCTGTGGACACCTCGTGGACAGAACCCTTGACTTCCTTTTCCACTTCCTATAAAATTGCGCGCACAAACGACTGACACCTTCTTTGTCCCGAGAACCGTCTGATAGTCTCTTGAGGGATGGAGAGAAGGCCGCGTGCAACATCGCGGTTTTATGTATGTCGGGACCTCTACGAAAGTCCAGCACGGCTCCAAATCGTCCATGTTCGCACCAGACACATTCACGCTTTTTCGACGATACCTCCATATCGTCTTCAAAATCGTTCATGTGTCTGGCACGAACCTGACTCGATTTGTCCTCGTACTGTCCTTCCGTAGAGGTCCCTGTAAAGTGTCGTCCGAGATCGTTCACAATTGAACAACTAGATCCAAATAAAAATATTGATAGTAAGTCAATCCTATTTATTTAAGACACAGAATTCTAACCCCTGTGGAGGACGATCAGATTTGGATGAGATTTTGATGAAGGATGAGGAACGAAGTGAGGCGTACAAAAGATGTACGGTGAACGAGTGACGAAATCGTGAATCAAAAGATCGCCAAATGTGATTGTCCGATCTGAATTGATAGTGGTTGTAGAGGAATAAGAGTATACGGAGGATGGCTCGACAAAACATGCTGATGAAGGACGTAGCAGCCTGCGAAAAGCTTCGGGGAGGTGGCAAGCAACCTTTGATCCGGAGATGTCCGAATGGGGTAACCCGGTGCGGGGAATGCCGCATCATCTATAACTGAATACATAGGTTATAGAAAGGCACCTGGGGAAGTGAAACATCTCAGTACCCAGAGGAAAAGAAAAAGATATTACTCGCACATATGAATTCATTGTGTGAGTCCATTCCCTAAGTAGTGGCGAATGAAAGGGGAACAGCCTAAACTTTTGTTGTGAAGTTGTTGAAGGTGGATGAACGCAAGTTCTGAAGTTTTCGGCAGTGAAAGGTGGAAGCCGTTGCAGCAGAAGTGTTGTAAGAGGATTACGTGATGTCCTTCCAGGCATCGGTGATCGAGAGAATGTATAGGGGAAGCCTCTGGAAAGTGGCACCAAAGAAGGTGAAAGTCCTGTACGCGAAATATTTTCTCTCATCATTGTGATTTTTCTTAAGTACCACGGGACCCGAGAAATCCTGTGGGAAGCTACCGCGACTATGTGGTAAGGCTAAATACGTGTTTTGATCGATAGTGAACAAGTACCGTGAGGGAAAGCTGAAAAATACCCCGGGAGGGGAATGAAATAGTTCTGAAACCGTATACTTACAAGGAGTCAGAGCCTGGCGCAAGCTGGGTGATGGCGTTCCTATTGAAGAATGAGCCTACGAGTGTGCTGTATGTCGCTTGGTTAAGTCCTCTGGGACGAAGCCGTAGTGAAAGCGAGCGTTAACCCGCGTGTTCTCATTTTGTACTCGACGCATCAGCAATGGTGTTTTGAGTACATGATGAGATGGTGGCATATACACGACCCGAAACCCGGTGATCTAGCCATGGCCAGGCTGAAGCGACTGTAACAGGTCGTGGAGGGCCGCACCCACCAGCTGTGCAAAACTGGGGGATGAGCTGTGGTTAGCGGAGAAATTCCAATCGAACTGGGTAATAGCTGGTTCTTCCCGAGATAGCTTGTGGGCTAGCGTCGGCGTATTGTTAAACTGGGGGTAGAGCACTGAACGGGATCACCGCCGCAAGGTAGGTGTCCTAATCAAACTCCGAATACCAGTTTACCGGCCGGCAGTCAGACGATGGGGGCTAAGCTCCATACGTCGAAAGGGCAACAGCCCAGATCTCAATCTAAGGTCCCTAAATCGTTGTTAAGTGTGAAAGGTGGTGGAAAGGCTTATACAACCAGGAGGTTGGCTTAGAAGCAGCCATCCTTTAAAGATAGCGTAACAGCTCACTGGTCAAGCTTTTCTGCGCCGAAAATGTACCGGGGCTCAAACAACGTACCGAAGCTGAGGGCTCCGACGTAACGTCGGAGCGGTAGGGAAGCATTCGCATCGCGCTGAAGCGGCTGGGTGACCACGCCGTGGAGCGTTGCGAAGTGAGAATGTAGGCATAAGTAGCATGAAAAGGGGTGAGAGTCCCCTTCACCGTAAACCCAAGGTTTCCTGGGCAACGAGAATCGACCCAGGGTGAGTCGGGAGCTAAGGCGAGGCCGAACGGCGTAGCCGATGCACAGCAGGTTAATATTCCTGCACTCTGTTTATGACTGAAGCGGGGACGCTTCGTGAAATTTCCCACGTTCTATGGCTATAGCGCTGGGCACATCTTGGTGATTGGTAGGCAAATCCGCCAATCGTTAAACTCGGGTGTGATCGCAAGGGGGCAGCAATGCTCTCGAGGGGAAAGGACATGGAGCCTAGAAAAGCCGCTAGGGCTAATCATAAGTAGACCCGTACCGGAAACCGACACAGGTGGGTGGGCGCGTAATGTGCCAAGGTGTACGAGAGAAACTACGTTAAGGAACTCGGCAATTAAGTGGCCGTAACTTCGGGATAAGGCCTGGTTTTCTCCGGGAGGAGAAGACCCGCAGCGAAAGACATAAACCGACTGTTTACCTAAAACACAGGTCCGTGCTAAATCGAAAGATGATGTATACGGGCTGATGCCTGGCCAGTGTCCGAACGTTAAAGAAGGGGGTCATCCCCGCCGCAAGGCGGGGGGTAGCCTTCGACTGAAGCGCGGATGAACGCCGGCGATAACTATAATCGTCCTAAGGTGAATTGCTTGCCTTAGTGAGGTGAATGTCCTCTCTTTGAACTTCGATATGCCGTCGAAGATGTAAAAGAAAAATCTGGCTATATGCTGGAACATCTGAATCTCGTTCTTCTATGGTATAATGTAACCATAGTATGATACAGAACTCAGACAATCAGCAGGAAAGGCCAGAAATCGCCTCGTGGATTTGCGGGTTTGTTGATGGAGAAGGATGCTTCTCAGTCAGTATGATCCGAAACAAAACCACGAGATCTGGATGGCAATTATTTCCTGAATTTGTTGTGACGCAAGGTGAGAAAAGTCGACCGTGTCTAGAACTCATTCGTGAATTCTTTGACTGCGGAAGAATTTATATCAACCGACGCCATGACAATCACAGGGAATCGTTGCTTCGATATTGTGTGAGAACACAAAGCGACCTTCGTTTGAAGATCGTTCCGTTTTTCATGCGTTATCCATTACGTACCGCGAAATACGATGACTTTGAAAAGTTTGTATACATTCTCGATCTTATGGATCGCGGATTGCATAAAACAGATCAAGGACTTCGAAGTGCGGCAACAATAATCCAGCAGATGAACCGAAAGGTTCCATCACGATTTCTGGAATCCTCAGAGACTACACGCCAGAGTCCAAGTAATGATGGATAAGATATAGTCCGATCTGCATGGTGACATGCAGGGTCCAATACTCAACGGACCATCTCATTTAGAGATAACACTTGAGCGAAATTCCTTGACGGGTGAGTTCCGTCCTGCACGAATGGCATAACGAGTTTATGACTCTCTCAACGTAGTCCTCGGCGAAATTGCAAGATGAGTGAAGATGCTCATTACCCGTGGTTAGACGAAAAGACCCCGTGAAGCTTTACTACAACTTGTTCTTGAGTTTATATTCCGCTTGTTCAGTGTAGGTGGGAGCCGCAAGGCACCAATGAGACACCACCCTTGCGTTATGTGAATTCTAACCAGACGCCGTGAATCCGGTGTCAGGGACAGGAACTGGTGGGTAGTTTACCTGGGGCGGGTGCCTTAAGGGAGACTCAGCCGTTACCGACTCTCGCAAGAGAGTTGAGTCTCCGTGGGGCCCTTCGACAGTAATGTCGGAGTGCTAAATCTGGCTATATGCTGGAACCTCCTGGAAAAGTGATGTTGACGCGAAGCTCGCGTGAAACAAACATCACGGACCAATGTGGTCGCAGGACAATCAGCAGGGAAGTCGACCGGTTATTCGGTGCGACCCCTCAACGACTGAACGCCGGGTCTCCTCAAGCAACTTGAGGAGCGTGATACAGTCTGAACTTCAGCGAAAGTTGAAGACCCTAATTATTAGGGATCATACATATGCATAGTAAAGAGATTGAAGAGAAAAAACAGTTGCTCAAGCTGACGACTTCTCAAAAAGAAATTCTCATCGGAACTCTTTTAGGAGACGGACATCTTGAGTCACAGGATAAAGGTCAGACGTATCGACTAAAACTTGATCATTCGATCAAGCAAATAGAATATGTCGACTGGCTCTACGATGCGTTTAAGGAGTGGACAAATACTCCACCCAAAAAACGATCACGAGAGGTGAAATTTCGCGATGTAGTGAAGACGTATGAAAAATACGGTTTCAACACATTGAGTCATTCCGCATTTCGTTTCTATGCAAAGCAGTTTTACGCGAATGGAAGAAAGCATGTGCCTCGGCTCATCCATCGTTGGTTGACGCCGAAAGCACTCGCTGTCTGGTTTATGGATGATGGATCCATCAAATCAAACACACACAAAACCGTGTTCATGAACACGCAATCATTTTCAGAACAAGATCTGAAGCGATTACGAAAGGCTTTGCAAGACGTGTATGGTATTCAAACCATTTTACGTCCGCAAGACACAGGAAACCAGCTCTACTTTCTTTCAGAGACAGTAGAAAAGTTTCTTGAACTCATTGAACCGTACGTGGTGCCTTCCATGCGATATAAACTTCCAAGGGTATGGTTAACACAATTGCCTAAAAGGTAACGGAGGCGTTTACAAAGGTTGGCTTGGCGCGGATGGAAATCGCGCTGGACGTGCAAACGCAGAAGCCAGCTTTACTGCAAGACCGACAAGTCGCGCAGTCGCGAAAGCGGAAGTTAGTGATCCGACCGTACGAAATAGGACGGCGGAAGCTCATCGGATAAAAGCTACTCCGGGGATAACAGGCTGATCGCATCCAAGCGTCCACAGCGACGATGCGGTTTGGCACCTTAACCTCGTTCCCATAACAAAGGAACATATCGGGGTGCTACAGGAGTGATCCTGTACAAAAAATTACGGCTTATAACGGTGGAACCGTCCGTGGAAAAGTGGTAAAATTGCATACATATGCAAGCATTTTCACGCGGCAATACCGTGGGAAGTCTGACACAATTGCAACATGAAGTATTAGTGGGAAGTTTGCTTGGAGATGGAACACTTCGACGACAAGGCAATCGAAATGCTTTGCTCGAAGTCAATCATTGTTATGCTCAACAAGCATACGTTGATTGGAAATATGGTGTGTTTTCCTCCATTAGCCACTCCCCGCCAACGCGCCGTCTTGGAAACGGTCAACGTGTTGCGTATCGATTCACCACAAGAAGCATGCCTGTGCTGACGAAATATCATGATTGGTTTTATCGCGTGGCGAAAAAAATCATTCCAAATGATATTGAACTTAGCGCATTAGGTCTGGCTGTCTGGTACATGGATGACGGAAGTAAAAGCCGCTCGTCTTGTTACCTGAATACTCAACAGTTTCAATTTACCGATCAAAAACGGCTCATTGAATTGTTGTGGAAAACCTTCCGTATCGAGGGACGGCTCAATCGAGATAAACAGTATCAGCGGATTCGTGTGACCACAGAGGGAACACAAATTCTGCACCGATTCGTAGAACCGTTTGTCCTCCCATGCTTCCGATATAAATTATGTCATGACCCCGTAACGACTGACCCGAAAGGGAAGACTCCAACAACGAAGGGGTAACACGCCGACGCTTGCCATTCCTATCGAGATGAAGTTTACAACGTGTGAACGTAATCCGAGGCAAGATGAAGATATAGTCTGCGCCATGTGAAAACATGGAATCCGACAGCGATGTCGGCTCATCGCATCCTGGGGGTGAAGAAGCTCCCAAGGGTTTGGCTGTTCGCCAATTAAAGCGGTACGTGAGCTGGGTTCAGAACGTCGTGAGACAGTAAAGATATCGACGTTTTCTGACTGTTAGAATCTTATCGAAAAAAATATCTCTGGCCAAAGCGGCCAGACGACCGTGCTGTCCAAAAATCTAGCTAAATGCTGGAAGGTCTGGTGCCTCTCTTGGAGAATGGGAGGTTGGAGAATCTCACACTACGTGGTAAAATTTAGATGATTGATACGTGAAAAAGTGATGAGTGCAGATAATCAGCAGGGAAGACTAGATATGAAGAAGTTATCAGCGGGTTATATCGTTGGTTTCGTGGATGGCGAAGGAAGCTTTCACGTTGCTGTTTATCAAGATCCTCGCATGAAGGTTGGTGTGAAGTTCATTCCTGAATTTCATGTCAGTCAACGTGAGAGTAGTAGAGCAGTGCTTGACGCATTTGTTCCATTTCTTGGTTGCGGTTATGTGAAGGCAAATCATGCCAAAAATCCACGTGACATGACGTATGTGTTCGTTGTTCGAGATCGCGAAGATCTTCTCAAAAAGATCATTCCGTTCTTCCAAAAGCATCTATTGCAAACAGAGAAAGCAAATGATTTTTCATTGTTTGCAAACATTGTGACGAAGATGGCCAATGGTCATCATCTAAATAAAGCAGGAGCAAAAAGGCTTCTAAAGATTGCTTATCGGATGAATCAAAACGGACGATATCGTAAGAAATTTCACCATATTTAGAACCCTCAGAGACTATACGCTAGAGTCCGACGATGTGTCGGATAAGATATAGCCCGAACTACATGGCGACATGTAGATCCTGGCAGAAATGTCCAGGACACCGCAGTGCAATTTCAGAATTTTGACGCGGTTTGCAAGTAACAGAATGTCGGTCTCCTATCTACCATGGGCGTTAGAAGATTGAAGGGATGCTTCTCTAGTACGAGAGGACCGAGAAGCACGAACCTCCTGTGTACCGGTTGTCCTGCCAAGGGCATCGCCGGGTAGCGGTGTTCGGTTCGGATAAGCGCTGAAAGCATCTAAGCACGAAGCCGACCCTAAGATAAGTCTTCGTTATCAGACTCCTGCGAGACGAGCAGGTTGATAGGCCATACGTCGAAGCGTGGTAACACGTGTAGCGGAGTGGTACTAATAAGTCGAACTCTACAACCACTATCAGTTTGGATCAAAACCTTCAAAAATCGCGATCTGTCGGCTTGCGTCTGCGCTGCTCGACGACGTACATCCGTGTACGTCTTACTCCGCTGCTCACCGCGCGCCAACATCTCATCGATTTTAGAAGGTTTTCAGAAGTCTGGATCTAGTTAAAAGAATCTCATGGTCTTGGTGCCAGTTCCCAACGGGTCACACCTGTTCCCATCCCGAACACAGCAGTTAAGCCGCATGGGGCCGATGGTAGTGCGATTGCGCGAGAGTAGGTGGGCGCCAGGACCATGAGATTCTTTACAAAGACACCGCGTCATTGACGCGGGTATTTTTTGTTATAAGAAATTCTGGTAAAATAGGATTAATAAGTCTAATGGAGGATATGGAAATTCAAACGATTTATATAGGCGGATGGTTTCAGCGCACAACGTTGCATCTCACAGAGATTTGGAATTTTCTCAGCGAGGGGGCGTTTGATCCGTATGTCTCTGGAACGTCGACAGACATTTCCGCGGCCAGCCTTCGAACGGTCGTCGCCTCGCTTGGAATCCGGGACGTGTCGAGACAGCCTGGCCTGCTCGAGTGCGTCCTGATCACGACGAACGCCGGCATCGTCTGTCGCGTTTACGAGGACGGTCTCGTTGTGCTTGAGAAGCCCGTCACGTCTTTGAAGAAGGATCAGGCCGAAATTAAGGACTATTACGAGAACAAACTTTCCAAGGCATTTTCGCTTCTGTTCAGCAAGGGGGCTCCTGTCCCAAAAGAGCTTGCCGCCATCAAGTCCATCTATCCGTTCATCGTGACGGTTGAGGACGCGGACGAACGAGACGTCGGCACCATTTTTTCCACCCTCGGTCAGACATGCCATTCCTCCATCGGAGCCAGGGGGACGCGACTGTACCGCGGCCATGAGCTTGTCGTCATCAACGGGGCGCCGCAGCGGCTCGTCTGCGGGATCGTCGAGTCCGAAATTTTTTTCCGTGAGTTCAAGTCTCAGCTTCATCGCTATCTCGGCATCCACCGCCAACTTTGGGAGAGTATCGCGAAGATCAAGGAACGGTCAAAACTTAGCGGGTCGGAAACGTCGAAATATCGCAGCGATCTTGCTGATTACCAGAAGACTATTAACCTGATCGACGCTCGCATCGACCAGATGGGTGCGTACGTCCGAACCCGTCAAAAGGTCGCGGCGGCACAAAAGATTAACGCATATCTCGACCGTTTCCTGGAGTATAAGTTCGAGACTCTCCTTGATACGCACGAGTATGTCCGTTATCTTTGGGACATGACGCAGAACTATCTGAACGCGACGATTGCTGTGTTTGATGGTCTTCAGAACCAGGCGACGCAGAAGGCCGTTTCAACGCTCCAGCTTGTGACACTCCTTGCGACGATGAATGTGATCCTGACGGCCGTTGGAAAGAAAGATTCCGTTTTGGTCGTGAGTCAGACGGGGATCGCCTATGCCATCCTGCTCATCGTGCTCGCTTTTTCTGTGCAGAAGATCATCACGCTCATAACCAAAAAGCAGTCGTACCGCCTCAAGCCGGAGCGAACGGACGCGTTCAAATAGGCGTCATTTTTTTAGGCACAATGGGATCATTATGGACGAGGAAACATGTTGGATTTGCGTCGTGCTAAAGTACGGCTTTGCCGTTACGTTTGGGTTTGTTGTGGGGGTTGCTTGGATGATGTTTGGGGGGTAAACTGATGCTAGTTTTAGGTGTTTAGCTATTTAGCTTTTTAGGCGAGATTCCTAACAAGCTAAATAGCTAAAAAGCTAAATAGCTCCAATGTGAAATTCCGAACTGTCATTTTAGCTGCAGGAAAAGGAACGCGAATGGGATCGGAAAAACCGAAGGTTTTGCTGCCGCTTGCTAATAAGCCGATTTTACAGCATCTGATTGAATCAATTACTGAATCAGGTGTGGACGGTGTTCCTGTGGTTGTTGTGAGTTCTGACGGAAAAGGTGTGTGTGAGACATTTGGGGAAACATGCCACTATGCAATTCAAGAGGAACCACTCGGAACGGGGCATGCGGTCATGTGCGCAAAAGATGCCGTCGGAGAAACGGATGCGGTTATTGTTTTGTATGGGGATCATCCGTTTGTATCACCAGACGCGCTTCGACGTCTCACAAAAATTCACGTAGACAGTCAGACGGTTCTCACAATGATGACGACTGTTGTTCCGTCCTTTGATGATTGGTATGGAATTTTTTTGCACTGGGGTCGTGTGTTGCGAGATCTGCATGGCCATATTATGGGAATTCGCGAATATAAGGATGCGATGGAATCAGAGCAACAGATTCGCGAAGTCAATCCTGCTCTATTTTGTTTTGATGCGAAGTGGCTCTGGGAAAATATTTCTCAGCTTAAAAATTTGAATGCAAAAGGGGAATATTATCTTACCGATCTTGTTGAACTGGCTGTGACGCAAGGACACGAAATCGCTGGATCAGAAATTCGTCCTGAGGAATCGATTGGAGTGAATACCCCTGAGGAGTTTAAGATTGCAGAAGAGATTTACCAGAATGTAAAAAGTAAAAGGTAAAAAGTTAGGAATTCCTTCCTTTTTACATTTTACTTTTTACGTATTTTTATGAAGCTTATTGTTGTTGGTGGTTCACTGGCGACAGGTAAATCAACGATCTCATCGATGATTGCCAAAGAAACTGGGTTCGCTCGTGTTTCGCTTGATGAAATGAAAGAAGCATTATTTGATTTGGTTGGATATCGTGACCGTGCGTGGTCAAAGGAAATCGGACGCGTTGCGTTTTCTGCATTTCGCGACTGTATCGAGTTACATTTGCAGCGCGGCGACTCTGTGATTGCAGACGCAACGTTTCTTTGGTTGTCAGATGCGGATTGGTTGCATGAGTTAACACAGCGGTACGGAGTGGATCTTGTACAGATTTGGCTGACCACAGATCCACATGTTGCCCGAGAGCGGTTTATCTTACGTTCAAATACCGTACGACATCCTGGACATAATGACGCTCTTGAAGAAGTTCTCGCAGAGTTTGACGAACGGTTCTTCAACAAAAGTTTTATCCCACTTCCACTCAAAGCTCGGACAATCATCGTAGATACAACAGATTTTGATACGGTTGATCACAAGACGATCGTTCGCCATGTATGCGACTTATAACAGATTGGCATATTCACTCGAAATTTTCTCGGGCGTGCTCGAAGGATTTGGAGTTGCCGAAGATTGCAGCGATGTGTCAGCGGAAAGGGATTGATGTGGCGGCGACAGGGGATTGGACACATCCAGGGTGGTTTGAACATTTGAGGGAGAATTTGGTGGAGCGTGAGGAAGGGATATATGTTTTGAAAGGCCGGGAGGCTTTAGGCCGAAAGGTAAGGTTCATGCTGGTGACGGAGGTTTCGCAGATATATAAGAAGGGTGATAGGACACGGAGGATTCATAATCTTATTTTTTCTCCTTCGCTTGAAACGTGCGCGAAGGTGAATGCAGAGTTGGATCGACGTGGATTGAATCGGAAGTCGGATGGACGGCCGATTTTTGGTTTGGATTCAGAGGAGCTGTATAAAATTTTGAAGTCGATTGACGAGCGGATCATTCTCATCCCAGCACATGCATGGACACCGTGGTATTCGGTGTTTGGATCAAAATCTGGATTCGACTCGCTTGAAGAATGTTTTGGTGAAATGACAAAATACATTTACGCGATCGAGACAGGGCTTTCGTCAGATCCGAAAATGAATTGGCAGGTGTCTGCACTTGATCAAGTGATGCTCATTTCTAATTCAGACGCGCATTCTTGCGATAAACTTGGACGTGAAGCAAATGTGTTTGATTTGGATACGATCAGTTACGATGAATTCATACGAGTCTTACACGAAAAAGATCGATCAAAATTTCTATCCACGATTGAGTTTTTTCCAGAAGAAGGGAAGTACCATTTTGATGGATGCGCAAATTGTCACTTTTCCTGCTCACCTCGTGAGTCAAAGCGTATAGGTCTACGTTGTCCGAAATGTAAAAAGTTGTTGACACTTGGGGTTGAATACCGCGTACAACAGCTCGCAGATCGAGATGGGACTAAAGTCCCTATGAATCAATCTTTCAAAGGGACTTTAGTCCCTTCCCATCAGTCTATTGTTCCTTTGAAAACAGTCATTGCCGAAGCTTTTGGTGTCGGGATGGCATCAAAGAAGGTGTGCGCAGAATATCAACGATTAACGGACCGTGTTGGAACAGAGTTTTTTATTCTTCTTGAAGCTCCGATCGAACAGATTGTAAAAGAATCCAGTCATCCAGCTGTCGCAGAGGCGATTAATCGAATACGCGAAGGTCGTCTGCAGATCAATCCAGGATACGACGGAATATTTGGAACCGTAAGAATTTTTTCAGACAACGATCGTCTACAACAGTCAACCCTGATATAAAAAAATTCCCCGAACGCGTCGCGGGGAATTTTTACGCGTCACTTAAGCGCGCTTCTTTTTTGCTGCGGCTTTCTTTTTTGGAGCTGCCTTCTTTGCCTTTTTCTTAGCTGCCATAAAATCTACACCCCCTTTCATTTTAAAAATATTTTTTCGAAATTGCGCTCGTTATCACAGACGCGATCCGCACGAGCGGAAGTGTGATGGACGATTACTACTAGTATACAAGAAAAAAAATAAAGCAACAAGAAAATTATTCTTGTACATCTACAGAAATATTTTCTTCCGCCCAATCGTAAATCCATTTAATATTTTCTAAATTTACATTCACACATCCATGACTCATCACGTGACCAAAATTATTATGCCATGGGGCGTAGTGAATATAAATGTGTGGATAGAAACGCAAGTTGTATGGAATCCATCCAAGATCGTATGCGTCTGCACCCGTTCCTCCTGCGTAATGAACGAGAGGAACTTTTGCAAGCACCGTGTGATTTCCTATTGGCGTTTTCCAAGGAGAACGCGCCGTAGAAACGAGAAAACTGTTGTCAAGTAAGCCATTTTTGTAGGCATATAAACGTTGTTCAGAGAGATCAATCAGAATGGATTTTTCTTCCACAAAACCACCAGCGATTGGTCGCGCATCCGCGATGACAATCGTTGCTGTGCTTCCCATGAGTGCACAAGCAGTGATCGCTCCGAAAGGAGCAACGACGGATGATGTGATGAATGTATCGACATCGATCATCTGTCCGTTAGTCGTTGTGATATATGTTCGTTCACCATTTGAAAACATTCCTGTGTGTGTATCTGCATCGGTGGTAGATGAAATAGTTGATACAAGTGAAACATCTGTGGATAACTTGTAGGTGAATGTTGTGTGATCAGATCCAAGTTGTGCACTCACGCGCAGATGTTCATCATGAATCGTGCCGACAAGTCCGCGGAGGTCATCTCCATTGAACACAAAAAATTCTCGTGAGAGTTTCATCGTGCCATCTCGTCGATTCCAAATTCGGACATGAGATCCTGCACCCGCCGAAGGAAGTGTGACGAGTTCATCTGATCCATCTGCGTTGAGATCACCACAGGCAAGATTCACACCTGTTGTGAGAGTTGAGTCGTAGGCAAAAAAACCAGGATCAATGAGTGCTCCAAAGTTGTTAAACACACGGACGTGCGGGGAACCGCCTCGGTCGGGGACCGTAATGATTTCGTTGACGTTATCGCCATCGAGATCACAAACAGCAACATGAACTCCGACACCCATGCTCGCATCGTAAGCAAGAAATGACCCTATTTCTGATCCATCTGTTCGATACGCATGAACACGTGGTTCGTTTCCAAGCCCGTTGCCGACAATAATCTCATCAATTCCATCTGTGCCAAGATCCCCCGTTGCTATGCTCACCCCACTTATCGCATTTGCGGTTGGGACTTGAAAGGAGGAGAGCTCTGCCAAATCTGCTGAAAGCAAGCGCACCGTCACTGTTTGTGGATGGGAAGCGGATGCAGGGGATGCTGAAATACCCAGAATGGATGAAAGAATGATAAAAACAAAAAACTTTCGCATAACAACGAAAGTATAGCAATTTTGGTGGTCGAAGACCATGAGCGGTTACTTACAACCTGGGCCCTTCGACTCGCTTTGCTCGCTCAGGACATTCGACTACATTTGTGAAAGCACAAATGTAGTCGAATGGTGGACCGTTAGGGACTCGAACCCTAGACCCCTGCCTTGCAAAGGCAGTGCTCTACCAACTGAGCTAACGGCCCATATCATGGGAGAAAACCGCGGGTATCGTACCAGAACGGTTGACGGAGGGCAAGATTTGGACTAGAATAACCCCTCCAGCGCATAGGGTGCTGGACAAAGGGGTTTCATGGCGTTGCTTCTCAATGTTTTTGTGCCATTCGTCATTTGGACGTTGGCTGTTGCGAACATGCTTGTTGTTGTCTGGCCACAGTCTGGGTGGCAACTGGTAGCGAGTCTCACGATGGTCAGTGTGATTGCCATCGGGTCTTTCTATGCACTCACGGTTGTGACAGAAAAGCTGCGTGTGACGACTTCGATTCCTGTACGCGTTCTTTTCTACGCACTGTTGTTTGGAGGAACGGTCGCAGCATCATTCGATGTGATTCCACCCTGGCCGTGGTTTGAGCAATCGTCTGTAGAACCTGTTCCACCCATTACGGAACGGCCAGCAACGATTGCGAGCGAAGACAGTCCACTGCTTCCTCCGGGACCACGGAGACTTGAAACGGTTCCAGCAAACGTTGTCGAGCTCATTCCAATGGCACAGCAAATGCTTGCGAGTCGCAAACTCGATGTTGAGCAGTGTGGTGGTCGAGGAGATGGACAACCACAATGTGTGTGCGACTATTTGCTCGTTGTGTCAGACAAAGATGGAGACATGACGTTTGTTGAGGCGTATCAAGAGCGGGAGTCGGTACCGGAAGGGTACAAGGTGAATGTCCTTGAATACGCAGCAAGATACGAACGTTCTTGTGGAACGAACCCCGTGCTCGATGTGTCTCATCCGCCAGGTCAGACGGTGCTTGCGATTCGAACCGTTGTGAAAACATACAACGGACAAACGGAAGCAGCTGTATTCACGCCATACACAGACGAGCTCAATATTCCTGAGCTTCGTGAGCGTGGTCTCGACTATTGGTGGGAGGCAGTGACAACGGGTCGTGATCAGTTGGTTGCAAGCAACACCACGTCCAAGTTTCGTACATCGGATCTCATCCCAGATGTGATTCCAGCGATGACAGTGTTCACGATTGGGATCATCGAGAACATTGGAAACAGTCATCCGTTCGGTTCGAAAGGTTCTGACCTCGATCGACTTCGCGAATTGAATTCTGTTCTCGTGATGTTCGGTGCAAACCGTGAGAATACGTTCGACTGGCGCGTCAGTTCCGCAAATGGTCGCGGGGTCCTCCAGATTGTCGATACAGACGATCGCGACACCTTCGAGAATTTGCGCAAGTGGTATCCGGAAGCGAACATTCCCGTTTACCGCGACACAGTCACGGACCATCTCGCGTCCATCCGATACGCGTATCTGCATCTCGACGAAGAGTTGCGCCCGCTGTCGAAAACGAATCGAGTCGAGTTGCCCAAGCAGGCATTACTGTTTGGCCTTTACTCTGCGGCTGGATACAATGGAAAAGCAACTCGTGCGAATGCGGCGCTCCAAGCGTGCACGGAGGCGGAGTGGTATTCCGGAACGTGTGTGAAACTCCATTCAGAATCGATTGATTACGTGCAGAAATACCTCGGAGTGTATCCGATGCTGACCGCCCCATCGACGATCGAGCGTCTGCAAGAAGAATTCAAAACGGAGTAGTACGCCTACTCCGTTCTTTTTATTGCTTGATCGCGTTGGGTGGTATTTTTCCATTCAGAAACGCGAGGATATTTTCTGCTGCACGACGCGACATCGATTGTCTTGTCTCAATCGTCGCACTCGCCGTGTGTGGTGTGAGAATGACATTTGGAAGTTTGCGCAGTGCCAGTGGAATATTTGGTTCGTGTTCGTAGACATCGATCCCTGCGCCAGCGATTTGTTTTTTCTCTAGAGCCGTAATCAGCGCACGTTCATCAATGATCGGTCCGCGTGACGTATTCACAAGATACGCGGTCTTTTTCATCATCTTTAATTCCTTCGTTCCTATCAAGTGGCGTGTTGAAGGAAGCAGGGGAACGTGAAGGGACACGAAATCTGCTTCTTTAAGAAGTTGTGGGAGTGTGCAATATTTCGCAAGATCTCTTTTTTCAATGTCTGGATGTCGAGTAAGGTCTGTGTAGATAATCTTTACTCCAAATCCGTCGTACAAACGATTCACAACCCCTGTACCGATCGAACCTGTTCCAATAATCCCAACCGTTTTTCCAATCACATCCGTTCCAAGGAGCATTTGAGGCCCCCACCCGTGATATTTTCCTGCTCGAGTGAATCGATCGGCCTCGGCAATGCGATGGGCAAGCGCAAAGATAAGAGCGATCGTATGCTCTGCAACCGATTCCGCAATTTCCGGTCCGGGCGTGTTCGTCACAACAATCCCATGCTTCGCCGCTTCTTTCAGATCAATATTATCAAAACCAACGGCATAATTTGCAATAATTTTGAGCGAAGCTCCAGCTGCATCCATAACCTGTTTATCGATCTTGTCTGTCAGGATCGAAAGAATCGCTGTCGATCCTTTCACCCGACGAAGCAGTTCCTTCCGCGGGATCATTTTGTCATGCTCGTAAATATCAAGAAGAACATGTTTAGCACGTCTGAGAAGATTGAGACCTGCATCCGGAATCGGACGCGTGACAAAGACTCGCAATTTCATAATGCCTTGATTTTTACCTTCGCGATTTGTTTTGCTGTTGGCCAGCGGCGGAGTAAGCCGGCTTTTGCTCCGATCTGTTGAATCACAGATTCTGCATTCAAGATAGCAATCGCGAATGCGGTTTTGAGATTGTTTGTTTTCATCATGCCTGCAACGAAACCAGAACCGAACGCGTCGCCAGCCCCGGTTTGGGATTTTGAGTGTACACCGGTTCCTGGAGAAAAAAAGGTCATGCCGTTTTGATGGATATACGCTCCGTTTACACCATCGGTGATAATGACAAAATTACCGATTGTTGCCATAGCCTTAAACATATTTGGAAGCGATTTTTCACCGGTGAATTTTTCCGCTTCTTCGCGGTTGATGGTGAGCACGCGAACATGCTTGAGGGTTGGACGCAAATGCACAACCCCTTTTGCAATCTCTTTTGTCCCAGGGTTCCACGCAACTTGAATCCCGCATTTTGTTGCCCATGTTGCCAGCTTTTTTGTCAGGTCTAAGTTTCCTCCAAGAGAGGTGATGTAAATCCATTTTGCCGCACATGTGTCCCAGGGAATATCTTTTGTTGAAAATTGTCCGGAAACACCGCGATACAATAAGACCGTCCGTTCACCAGAAGGAGCGGTGAGCAAAGTCGAGTATCCTGTTGCTCCGCCGGCGACTCGGACGATCATCGTTGTGTTAATCCCTTCGCGTTGCAAATCAATGATCAGATCACGACCAGCCGCGTCGTCGCCCACACGACAAATGGTCGACGTCCGAAATCCAAGACGAGCAAACGTTGCCGCCGCATTTGTTGCTCCTCCTCCTGTTGAGTGAACAATGTGATCCAGTTCAATTTTCGTTCCAAGCGAAACACATTCACCGATTCCGGTTTCAAACTGAGATGATTCGATAAACCGAAACTCTTTGGAAAGAAGAAGAACGTCTTTCACACCTGCGCCGATCGTGATGACATCAAACATACGTGAATAGTATACCAGATTGCTTATCGAGGTCTCTACCCTTTACCCGAACATCCAAGAAGTTTCATCTTTTGGCGAATCACTTTTGTCATCAGCGCAACGGCAGGTTTCAGAATTTCGCGTGGGTCGATGACTTCTGGTCGATCGTGGAGAAATTTACGGATACCCGCATCAAAGGCAATGCGTAAATCTGTATCCACATTGACCTTGTTGATTCCAAGTGAGACAGCTTTTTTAATCGAAGAATCAGAAACACCTTTCGCAGCAGCTATTTCACAGCCGAATTTCGTACAGAGTTTTTTGATGTTCGTTGGAACTCCGGACGCGCCATGGAGAACGAGTGGGACACCGACCGCCTCGCGAATTTTTTTCAGTCGAGCAAAATCAAGTCGTGATTCACCTTTAAACTTAAACGGACCGTGGCTTGTTCCGATCGCAACCGCGAGCGCATCGCATCCTGTTTTTCGGACAAACTCAACTGCTTCTTGCGGATCGGTGAAATGCGCATCACGTTCTTCAACCGAAACAAAATCTTCAATCCCGGCTATCGCTCCAAGTTCCGCTTCCACAGAAATTTTTTTCGCATGCGCCATCTTCACAATCCGCTTTGTCGCCGCAATGTTTTCTGCATAGGGAAGAGAAGAGCCATCAAACATCACGCTCGTGTACAATCCGGACTGGATCGCCTCGACGACGAGGTCATAATTTTTCCCATGATCCAAATGAAACACGACTGGCAATTTTGTTTTTCTCGCCGCCAAATGTACAAGCGCTCCAATTTCCTCCATCCCCGCATACTGAATCGCCCCTTCGCTTGTTTGGACAATGACAGGAGATTGCTCTTCTTCCGCCGCCGCCATCACCGCTTGGAGTGTTTCCAGATTATTGATATTAAATGCTCCCACCGCGTAGTGACCGCGATGTGCTTTTTCGAGAATGTGCTTCAAAGAGACGAGCATAACGGTTGTAAAAGGTAAAATGTAAAAGGTTAGGAATTTTATCTTTTTATTATACTGATATTGTAACAGGTATTTCGCGAGAAACCTACGTTTTTTTTGATTTGAGCGTGACGATGCTCTTTCCAAGAATGAGAGAGATTTCTTTGGTTTCTGTGGTTAAAATCATTATGGTCGTTACATGAACAGGTGTTGTTTTTTTGACGATGCTTAACCAGTAAATAGATTCATTCGCACTTTTCAGCGCGTATTGGAGAAAACGAACATAGTCATTTGTTGAGCTTGCTGCTTTTGCTTCAATAAAATTTGCACCAATAGATGTCGTGCTCCGAATAAGTTGATCAGTAATCGACCAGTATAATGGATCTTTTCTGAGGTTAATACCAAATTCAACAACTTGAACAGACAGATCAAGTAACCGTTTTTCCATCACTTCTCGAAAACAAAAAAATTCTTCTACACTTTTTACTTTTTATTTTTTACATTTTTCTTATTCTACATCTCCTCTGTCTTAAATCCTGGATGTTTTTTCAGTCTGGCGCGGATGTGTGTTGCAGAGAGCAGTCCTTTTGTCGGACCAACGAAACCAACGGAGGACGCAGAGTTTACCGCTCCCCAACGCAGTGCTTCATCGTGAAGTTGGTTGTTCATAAGCGCGCCGAGATAGCCGGTTGAGAACGCATCTCCCGCACCTGTCGCTTCGACCAGGTGAGCAGGGAAGATGGACGTGTAGTGTAACTTGTGCCCATCAAATCCATACGCGCCGTTTTTTCCATCGGTAATAACGACCTGCTTTGGTCCGAGCTTGTACAACTCTGTCGCAAGTCGATGCGGCTCCGTGATTGTCTCGCCGATGATGCGTTGTCCTTCCTCGAGATTTACAAATAGCACGTACGTTTTTTTCAACAGATCAAATAGAAACGATTTTTTTTCCGCAATCTGAATCGTTCCTGGATTCAGAACGATATGCGTTCCATTATTTTTGACGAGTGAAGTTACTTGTCGGTACAAGTTTTCATATCCAGGCCCCATTTCTGCAACATAAATCCATTTCGATTTCGGCATGGGTTTTGGAAGTCGGTACGCGCGATGAATGTGCGAGGTGAGCAATGTTTTTTCTCCTTTGAAATTCAGCACAACCGAATAAGCACTCATTTCTCCTGGAACTTGACGAACGAGCTTCGAACTCACCCCTTCTTTTTTAAAAAACTCAATCGCCATGCGATGCGTCATGTCTTTCCCCATGTTTGTTAACACCGACGTCTTTAATCCCATACGTGCAAGTCCAACAGCAACATTTGGAGCCGTACCTGCTACCTGTGTATCAACAACATCAACGACGATCTTTCCACCGTATTCCAAACACAACTGACACTCAGGCATTTTGAGTTGACATTGTGTGGAAGCTTCATCAAGAACGACAAATGTATCGAGTTTTGTGTCTCCAATCGTGATAATATCGAGCATAGTGTTTGGATTATATCACAAATCCCGGCTAGCCTACCGGGATTTGAGTGAAGCATCCGATTTTTTTCCTCCCCATTTGCGAGGAGTTCTTAGAATGGCTTCGGCGATTGATTGTTGTTTGAGTTTCTCAAGATGTGTTTGTGCCATCGTGACATATTCCGGAACTCCAGAAACTTTTTTGCTCTGTTTTCGATCAAGAACGCGCTTGACAGCAAGGACAATGTACGGGGCAGTGAGACCGAATCCTTCAAGAAGCTCAGATGGCATACCGGATTCGCCGTAGCGATCATACATGCCGACGCGTTCGACCGGGACAGGACAAAAGGCAGCGAGGATTTCGCACACGGCTCCGCCAAGTCCTCCGGCAGCTTGGGCCTCTTCGACAGTGACGATGGCACCCGTATCTTTTGCGGCTGAGATGATTGCTTTTACGTCGAGCGGCTTAACAGTGTGCATGTTGAGAACACGCACAGAGATTCCTTGTTTCGAGAGCTGATCTGCGGCAACAAGCGCCTCGTACAGAAGAGGGCCCGTTGCGATAATCGTCGTGTCAGATCCGAACCGGTACGTTTCTGCACGCCCGATTTTGAATGGAGTTTTGTTTGTTGTGAACACAGGTGATTTTTCTCGCGCATAACGCACATAGGCTGGACCGACAAGTTTTGCAACGGCGATGGTAGCTTTTTGTGCTTCAATCGCGTCACAAGGAGAAACAACCATCATGTTCGGAAGCACACGCATGATCGCAATATCCTCAATCATTTGATGCGTTGCACCGTCTGGTCCGACAGAAACTCCGGCATGGGCTCCAGCGATTTTGACGTTATTATCAGATAACGCGATGGTTGTCCGGATCTGCTCCCAGTTTCGTCCTGGCGAAAAACAGGCATAGGATGAAATAAATGGGACTTTTCCCGCCATCGCCATCCCTGCGGCAATCGCTGCAAGAGATTGCTCGGACACACCCATCTGCACAAATCGATCTGGAAATTTTTCCTTAAACCAAAGCGAACGAGTTGATTCTGTGAGATCCGCGCACAGGACAACGACATTTTTGTCTGTTTTACCCGCCTCCACAAGCCCAAGACCGTACCCATCGCGGGTTGGTTTTTGATCGAGTGATTTGAGATCGAATAATGATCGGACGAGATACGCTGAGCGGTTGATACCAGATGTTTGTCGTTTCATAATCTCCTTGACAGATGAATAGAAATAGAATAAAGTATAGGTATCACTACGAAGAAGACCCCTGTGCGGTTCCGTCCGCATCGGGGGCTTTTTCTTTTTTTAGCTCTAATAGTGGTCGCATGCGCGATTGTCCTAGATATGTTGTAGGAGCATTTAAGCGTTTTAACAAAATTGAACATTTTTGTTCAGTCGAAGGAGAGACAACCATCTGAAGAGCTTGCTGAGAAAAGAGCATTTTCACAAGCCCAGCATAGTCACCGTCGCTTGTAACAATGATCGCCTTTTTAAATTGTTTCTGAAAAAAATCCATCGTTGTTTTTAATACAAGATCAGCATCACAGTTACCTTTTGGTTTTCCATTACGGTCATACACAACTTCTTTAAACTCCAAAATAAATCCAGCCTCCTGTAATATTCGATAGAGTGTTTGATTTTTTGGGATCATCCCAAGAAAAAGATAAGCACTTTTGACACCGTGTTTTTCTCGTAACCAAATGCGGAAACGACGATAATCAAGAATCCAACCTTGCGATTGAATTCCACGATGCAAGTTTGCACCGTCAATATACGCGTTATTTTGTTCAAGTTTTTTCACAAGGATTAGGAGAGAATCTTATTTGGGACTATTTCGGTTTTTCCTTAACAACAGGATTATTCTGATTACCATAAAGATAAACAATCCGATCGGAATCAGAATTCCTCCGCCAACAATGGCAATCCAGATAACAGTGGTTGCCAGCAGTTGAGCGATAGCGATGAGTGCTTGGCCGGCTTCACGGATGATCGCGCCGAGGCGGAATTCTTTTGTTGGGATGCGGATTGTTGGT
This sequence comes from Candidatus Uhrbacteria bacterium RIFOXYB12_FULL_58_10, assembly GCA_943359455.1. Lineage (GTDB taxonomy): Bacteria > Patescibacteriota > Patescibacteriia > UBA9934 > GWF2-40-263 > YC12-FULL-57-11. The sequence goes on along the minus strand of CALRHL010000003.1, from coordinate 14,806 downwards.
TCTTCAGATAGTTCGACGGTGATTGTTGAATAACTCGTGCGGTTTTCGATGTACTGCATGCGGCCTTCGAGCGACTCGATGGTGTAGCGGACCGTTGAGAGATAGGATTGCACCTGGAGAATTTCCTCGACCGTTGTTGCGCGTGTGAGGATTTTTAAATATTCTGCTTCCTGCGCTTTTGCATTACGAAGTTGAGCTTCAAGGTCGGTGAATTGTTCCGTAACATCCTGCCCTTGCGCTGACTCTGTCGTTACGACCAAAGCGTATGTCTTGATTTCTGTGATCGTTGTTTCAAATGCTGTAGATGGAACTCGCACGGTGAGTGATCCATAATGTGTGCCATCTTCTCGTTCGGAAACGGACGAGTCTTGCACAAATCCACCTTTGTCTGATGCCAGCGTCGTAATTTTTCCAGAAGTTTCGCTTACATCCTCTACTTCGAGATCGAGATATCCTGTTTTGATAATCTTTTGATCGACCTCGGCAGCCGTGAGGCCCGCCGTTAAAGCCATCTCATCTTCCGCATACATTATTTTTTCTGAATCCGTTGGATATCCCATCATGGGCGCAATCGACGATTGAAACGAGCTCGATGATGTGAAGGCAGATGGTAGATTAAACGTATTGGATGTGACGAGAGCAAGCAAGATGAGGAGAGAACCTCCAATAATCCCACACGCGATCCATCCGAGATGTTTCGTATTCATACAATGGAAATGGTAGCAGATTAACGGCTGTTTGTCTGTTAAGATTATTTGGTGTACACTTACGGTACATTAATTATCAATTTTATGACTACGACATTTGTTGGTATGAAGGAATTTCGACAGAATATGGCTCAAATTTCTGAAGAAGCATGTCGGAAAAATCATCGACTTGTTTTATTGAGAAAAAATCGACCCATCATGGAAATTCATCCACTTTCTGAAGAACAACAGTTTGTTGATGACATATTACGTCGTGCGAAGAGTGCTCAAACAGGAAAAACATACACAACAAAGCAGATTCGCAAACGACTTGGTCTTGTTTAACGCTCTATGATATGGATTGCGAAGTATTCACAAGATGCAGAGAAAGATTTGTCAGAGTTAGGACTTGTCGAGACTGATCGCATTCTTTCTAAAGTCGAAAGTTATTGTTGTTCTGATAATCCTCTCGTGTTTGCGAAACGTCTTCAAGGACAACTGAGGGATTTTTATCGTTTTCGCGTGGGAAATTATCGTGTGATTTTTCAACATCTGGCAGGAGGAGAGGTACAAATATTATCCGTGATCAAAGTAGGGCTTCGGAAGGACGTTTATTAGATCTGTTGCCAAATATTTAGTACGAGGCATTACTCATGCTCGCTTTTTATCCTCCCTCCGAGCGTACGGATTTGGTCGATCGCAAGAATCGACTCTTCGCCAGCCTTTGGGGGCATGCCGTGCCATCGGAAGTCGTATTCCATGTATTCGACTCCATAGCCTGGAATCGTGTCTGCGAGAATGACCGATGGTTTTTCGGAGACACCGTGTGCGCGTTCGATCGCCGTCACAAAATCACGGATGGAGTTTCCTGCGCAACGGATAACGTTGATGTTGAATGCTTCAAATTTTGCCGCGAGTGGTTCAAGTGGCATGATTTCTTCTGTCGTTCCGTCGATTTGAATATTATTGCGATCGATAATGAATGTGCAGTTATACAATTTGTTCCGTCCGGCAAATAGCATTGCTTCCCAAGTAATTCCTGCAGCAAGTTCTCCGTCAGACATAACACAATAGACGCGCCATGGGGAGCGGTCGAGTAAAGCCGCGTAGGCAAGACCTACTGCTTGCGAAGATCCATCGCCGAGTGGACCAGCCGTATTTTCAACGCCTGGGAGTTTGAGACGTTCAGGGTGTCCTTGTAAACGTGAGCCAAGTTTACGAAGGGTCATCAGTTCTTTTTTTGGAAAATATCCTGCATGCGCTAGGGTGGTATATTGAACTGGGCAGATATGGCCGTTTGAGAGAATGAAACGATCACGGTCCTTCCAGAGAGAGTGTTTTGGGTCGTGCACCATGACATGAAAATAGAGTGCAGTAAAAATATCTGCCATGCCAAGCGGACCAGCTGAGTGCCCGCTTCCAGCCTCAACAAGCATATCGATGATATCTTCGCGAATGGCAGTAGCTCGTTCTTCAAGCTGTTTCAGTTTGCGATCGTGCAAATGTAAATTCGCGCGTACTTTTGGTCCAATGGTGAGGTTCGGCATACGCATTTATTTTACCAAATTTTGATCCGAAAGTCGCTTTAAACGGCGATGGAGATGGAAAAGATGACGGAGGTTATCCATGACGGTGGCGAGGATATCTACTGTACTTTTTCGTCGCGGATTCCGTTTTTCAACCCATCGTACAGGAATTTCACGTACATCAAATCCCATTTGACAACTGAATGCAACGAGTTCTGTATCAAAAAACCAGCCTGGGTGAGTTGTGTGTTTTGCGACACGTTGCCAAGCCGTTTTTTGAATCGCTTTGCATCCACATTGTAAGTCCTTTACAGGAACACGCAGATAGATTTGAACAAGGCGACTATATCCTTGTGAGAGGACTTCTCGAAACCATGAACGTTTTACGGATGCGTCAGAAAGGAGTCGAGAACCGACGACAAGATCGGAGTTTTCTACAACCTGAATAATTTTTGCGAAATCATCGAGATGAGTGGCAAGGTCTACATCCATGTAAGCAAAAATATCTGAATCGTCCGTCTCCCACAATTGTCGGAGCGCATTTCCGCGTCCCTTTTTTTGGATTGTTTCCACACGAAGGCGTGTGAATTCTTTACATAAATCCTGAACCTGTATGGAAGTCGTGTCTGTTGACCCATTATCCGCGACAACGACGCTCCAGTCATAGTTTGAAAATAGCAATGTAAAAGCGCTGTAAGCATCTCGGATATTTTTCTCGATGACTAACGACTCATTATAAGTCGGGATCGTTATGAGAAGTTTTTTCATAGAAGATTTTTCTAGTATGTCACGGCCGGTGCGGAATGGGAAACAGGCAATCCACACGCAGAAAGACAGGTGAAAAGTCGCACCCATTCGTTTCGTCCAACTTCATGGAAGGTGTTTGATGATTCAAGTTGTTTTGAAAATGCTTCTGCTTCTTTTGATCGCATATCAACAACCACTACTCGAGACTGGAATACATCCGTGATTGCAGATAATTTGTCTGATTCACCCGAGCTGATTTCCATCAAGAGCTGGTATTTTTCTGGAAATGGATCGGACATAAAGCGAGGGTCAAGTCCGACGATGACACGGTATGTCGGGTCGAGATAAACAAGGACTGAACCAAAATCCCAGATGTTTGTGAAGATGATTTCGTTTTCTGGAACGTTTGTTTTGATCCAGTCTGAAGCAAATTGGTACTGCCGTGTTTGATAATAATCACCTTTGTAACTTGCCAAAACTTCGTTGCCCCCAAGAGCGATTGTGGTGATGAAAAGAAGACCGATCGACACTTTTTTCCAAGAGCGATTTGTGTGAAACCAATCACGGATGGTCGGGAAAATAGTTGATTCAAGGTAAGGAAAGGCAATGGCAAGGAATGCTCCCGCAGCGAGTGTAAGAAACGGCACGGCGTATTCGATGAAACGGTTTGAGCGGATGGTGAGGAGTGAATACCCAGCGCCAAGAAATAAAAAGGTGAATAGCACACGTACTTTTTCGTGGGAAATTTGGACGTGACGAGAAAGACACGCTCCAACAAATGAAAGAATAGAAAGGAGGAGTATAAAGGCGATCGGAACAGCAGATTCTACGACATTTCCAAGCATCACTCCAAACCATTCGCTTCCAGGCATGACGTTTGTACCGAGTCGGCCCACGACTCCGATTTTGAAAATATCAAGGACGCTAAAGATGATGTTGTTTGGGAACGTTGGGTTTATGATGAGTCCTGTCAGGAGTCCGGCACCGATAGGCCAAATGGATTGCCAGAATTGTGGTTTATGTGTTGGGACAAGTCGACATGCAAGCCAGTCTGCGACGCAGATCGCGAAGATAGATAAGAGAGCGGTTGGATATCCATGGTAGAGCCAAACAAAAAATGCGCTTGCAAGAAATGCAATCCATTTTCTGCCTGTCAGCGCCGCCCAAGTGATAATGAGAAGGGTTGTTACGGACAATGATATGGCTCGTGCAAATGAAATGCGATACAAGAATGGTGCACATAATGCCGCAGCAAGTGTCAGGAGTTCTGCATAAGGAGCGCGGATGGATTTGAGGACTCGGTAGAGGGTAAAAAATGTTAGCATTCCAAAGAGGAGTGCTGCGATCTTTACTCCAACAAGCGGGTCGAAAAAAGTGACGAATGGAATGAGGGCAACATGGTAAAGGAGGTGTGCATCCACGTACATTTCAGGCCATGTGGTGAACGAAAACCAAGGAAACACCGTTGGAATCCCTTGGTCGCGGATCATCTCAGTGATCATGACATGATAAAACGTGTCCGGATCTTGAAATCGCGGAACAGCTTCTTTCAAAAATAAAAGAATAAATATGATCGTGAAGACAAGAAGCGTACGACGAGGAACAGTCACAATTATTCTACGACAAGAGTCGCGGTCATCGTTGGATGATAGCTGCAAAAGAAGGTGTAGGTCCCTGGATCATTGAAGTAGCGCGCAAAGTTTGCCCCAGGAAGAATTGTTCCGGTTCCCCAAGCGAGATCACTCGCGGTCGCGGTATGTTTTGTGGCGCCAGTGTTGTACCAGCGAACAGGTGTCCCCGCTTTGATGGTGACAGACGCATTATCAAAAAAGTTATCAGAGATATTTAGCACCGTTGCGGCTTTGAGATTTTTATCATCGTTGATGTCGCGAATAGATGCCGTGATCGTCGAGGGTGTGAAGTCAGACATCTGTTCAATATCAGCACCAGACTGATAGTTTCCAAAAAATGCATCTGGAACATCGTCGATAAATGTGTTCCATGTTGCGCCATAAATTCCGATCGCAGATTCTTCGGAGCGCACCCAGCGTAACTGACCGTCGGCATCAACGACGTACGTTTTTGGATCCGAAGCAATTTTTACCATTCGCACTCCTGGTTTATAGGTCACGTTTCCACCTATCTGGACTTTCGCTAAGTCCAGATCGCTCACCCATTTTATACTCGAAAAATCTGCGTACCATGTAAAGTACGTTTTGTCATTTGGAAACACATACCGAAATCCGTCTTTTCCCATATAATAGACGGCAGAGAACGATTCTCCTCGCACCAAATCGCCGGATTGAATTTGGGAGAGTGGAGTCACGGCGGCAGACACTTGCGATGGAGAAAATAGCAAAAAAGCTAAGGAAATAACAAAAGATAAGATGAATGCTTTCATAGCAAAGTTAGTATATCACCAGTTTATTTCCTGAGCGAGCAAAGCGAGTCGAAGGACAGATAAGGTCTTCGACTCGCTTTGCTCGCTCAGACAATAAAAAAAGAGATCACTGACATTTACAGCGATCTCTCTTTTGATTACTCAACCACAATCGTCGCGGTCATATCACTGTGATAGTTGCAGTGGAAGTTCCACTCACCATCGTCGTTGAAGTAGCGAGTGAAAGATTGTCCTGCGGTGAGCGTTCCTGTTCCCCAGTCTTCATCGTCTTCTGTGGCTGTGTGTTTGCTTGAACCATTGTTAACGAACTTCACCGCGCGGCCAGCTTCGATGGTATACGTTTCTTCATCGTAAGAATCATCACCGATAGAGACAACAATTGGGCTTTCGAGAGATTTGTCGTCGTTGATGTCATCTGAAGCCGCTTCTGCCACATCCGCATCGAAGTCACTAATACTTTCAAGGTCAGATCCCATTTCGTAGTTGGAGAAGAATGCATCTGGAACGTCGTCGATCATCGTGTTCCAGCTCGAACCGTAAAGAGTGGTAGCGATTGTTTCTGTGGTGACCCAGCGCAACGTTCCACCTTCATCAACGGCGTATGTTCGTGGGTCCGAGTTGATTTTTATCATGCGAACCCCTGGTTTGTACGTGACATTTCCGCCAATTTGAATGGTGGCAAGGTCGGTGTCAGAGACGGTCAAAACTGTGTCAAAGTTTTCGTACCAAGTAAAATACGTTTTGTCATTTGGAAAAACATAACGGAAGCCATCTTTTCCGACGTAATAAACTGCAGAAAATGATTCGCCTCGGACGAGATCGCCAGATGTGACAGCAGAAATCGCTGTTACCGCCTTGACAGGCATGGCACGACCACCAAAACCAACAATAAGTCCGGCAATCGCGATGGCTGAAATGAATTTCTTCATAAGATGTAAGTATTAATTTAATGAAAGTTTAGCATGCTCTTGCAGTGACCTCAAGGTCTCGGTTGGATTTTGGCTTTGAAAGATGGAAGAAGCCATGCACATGCGGTTTGCTCCCGCTTTTGTAAGCGGTCCAATAAGCGCTGGGGTGATTCCTCCATCTACTTCTATCGTTAAATCCTTCCGATGGTTGCGGGCCGCACGGATTTTCTCAAGAATATACCCTCCCTCGAATCCTCGTCCTGATTGTCCTGGGTGGACAGACATAATAAGGAGCTCGTCGATATAATGGATGACATTCTCCACATCTGAAAGCGGTGTTTCAGGGTTGATGGCGACTCCACCTTCTAGTTTCATGAACTCGCGGATATGTTCAAGAATCGTTCCAAACGGTCGAGAAATTTCTGCATGCACAATCGCCCGATGTGTCTGTTTTACATGTTCATGCCATGTTTCAATGATTGGGAGAGGATTTTCAACCATGAGATGGAGCTCATACTTTACATTCGTTCGCATCGCAGAAATTGCTCGAGCATCATGCCAGGATGTATTTCCAAACATCGAGCCGTCGAGAATATCCACATGAACCGTTTCACAGTCATGTTCAACGAGCCGAAGTCGTCGTTCAAACTCGGCGGCAGACTCAACAAGAAGAGAAGGGATGATTTCAATCATACGCCAAATTCCTGTTTTTCTATTTCTTCCACTTTTTTCAAACGTCGAACGTGTCGATCTTCACCACTAAACGGTGTCTCGAGCCAGTGACGAACGATTTCGACTGCTTCTTTTGCAGAGACAAAACGTCCAGGTAAACACAACACATTCGAGTCGTCGTCCGTTCGACTCGTTTTTGCCACTTCTTTATTAAACCCAGTTGCCGCCCGTACCCCTTTTACTTTGTTTGCCACAATACAAATCCCTTGCGCGTTGCCACACATCACAATTCCTTTTGCATTCCCATCCGTCATTACCCGTTTGGCAACCGCGTAACCGAAATCTGGATAGTCGTCATCAGACACCTTGGTATCATTCCCCATATCGATGATTTTGTACCCGGCTTCCTTCAGATATTCCGTAACGGCTTCTTTGGTCTCAAATCCTGCGTGGTCGGCGCCGAGGTAGATCGTTGGTTTCGTCATACGTGCACAGTATAGTAAACTATCTTCACTATGAGCAAATACTGTATATTTGGCGATAGCATTGTGCGAGGAGGTGGTGATCCAGAATTTGGCGGATGGACTGGGCGGTTTTTGCGTGAAAAGGAATTGGGATCAAGTGAAGATCGAGTGTATCCACTCGGAGTGAACGGGGAACCAACGAGCGGATTGTTGTTGCGATTGGAAGTAGAATGTCACGCGCGAAAACCAGATGTCATTTTATTTGGGACAGGGATCAACGACTCGCGGTATTACGAGACGCATGAAAATCCAGAGACCACGATTGATCAATTCCAAAATAATTTGACTGAGCTCATCAGAATCGCACGAATGTTTACAAAGAAGGTTTATTTTGTTGGTCTGACCCGTGTTGACGAAACAAAAACAAGACCGATCGCGTGGTCACCAAATAAATTTTATGATAATGAGACGATCACAAAGTACGATTTCTTGCTTCGCGATTTTTGTGTGAAAGAAAATTTGTCGTACATCGATGTGTCAGGAACACTCGCTATCAAGGATATGCCAGATGGAATCCATCCTCATTCAAGTGGATACGAAAAACTATTCGAACACATTCGAAAATTCGACCTGATATGAGCGTCGCCGAGATGACCGAATGGGCCGAGTATTTTTATGAACATAGCCATTTTCGGCAATTGGGGAGTTGGCTTGCCTCTCGTTGATCGGTCTGCTACGATTCAACCATCGTAATTCTTTTACAGGCGTGCTGATATCCGCCTAGATCATTAAATTCGAAGTACAAATATCGAAAACGAACCATTATTTCGGATTTCGTATTTCTCACCTTCGAATTTTATACCTATATGCCCGACGAACGGCTTTCGCTCCCAGAACGGGAGAAACAAATTTTGGAATATTGGGAGAAGAACAACATCTTCAAAAAATCCCTTGAGAAAGTAGCTCCGATGGGCGATTTTATTTTTTATGAAGGGCCGCCGACGGCAAATGGGAAGCCGGGAATTCATCATGTGGAAGCTCGGGCATTTAAGGATTTGATTCCGCGGTACAAAACAATGAAAGGGTTTCATGTTGAGCGTAAAGGCGGATGGGATACGCATGGATTGCCTGTCGAGCTTGAAGTTGAAAAACAGCTTGGGTTTACAGGCAAGGCACAGATTGAGGAGTTCGGGATCGCGCCGTTTAATGAGAAATGCAAAGAGAGCGTTTGGATTTATTTAAAAGACTGGCAAGAATTCACAAAGCGGATTGGGTACTGGGTTGATCTTGAGAATCCGTACATCACATACAAGCCAGAGTATGTGGAAGCCCTTTGGGGAGTGATAAAGAAAATTTGGGATCGTGGTTTGTTGTACCAAGATTATCGTGTCACACCGCACTGTCCGCGTTGTGGGACGAGTTTATCGTCGCATGAATTAGCGCAAGGCTATCAGGATGTGAAAGATCTGTCTGTCACCGCGAAGTTTCGAGTGATAGGCAAAGAGAATGAGTATCTCGTTGCTTGGACGACGACACCTTGGACGTTGCCGAGCAATGTGGCGTTGGCGGTTGGAAAAGACATTACGTACGCTCTTGTCAAGAGTGGTGAGGATTTGCTTTGGCTCGCAAAAGATCTTGCGGAAAAAATTGTTCTAGATGGGGAGATTTTGGAAGAACGGAACGGATCTGAACTTGTTGGAATGAAGTATGAACCGCTCTATCCGTTTGTGCGTAATGTCATTGCGAGCGAAGCGAAGCAATCCCCTGAGATTGCTTCGTCGTCTTCGACTCCTCGCAATGACAGGGCCTGGACCGTCGTCCCCGCTGACTTCGTGACCACGACCGACGGAACAGGAATCGTGCATACCGCCGTCATGTACGGTGCGGACGACTTTGAGCTTGGGACAAAGCTTGGACTTCCAAAACATCATCTTGTGAAATTGAACGGAACGTTTGTGGAAGGCACAGATTTTTTGTCTGGTCGGCTTGTGACGGACGAAGAAGTTGCAATCGACATCATCAAAGATTTAGCGCACCGTGGATTGCTTTTCAAAAAAGAAAAATATGAGCATACGTATCCGCACTGTTGGCGCTGTAAATCAAAGTTGATTTATTACGCGAAGGACTCTTGGTATATCCGCATGTCTTCGCTTCGTGAAAAGTTACTCGAGGAGAACGAGAAAATAAGTTGGGAACCGTCACACATTAAGGACGGTCGGTTCGGTGAATGGCTTCGTGAAGTAAAAGACTGGGCGTTTTCTCGTGAACGATATTGGGGAACACCACTCCCGATCTGGATTTGCGAAGAGTGCGGAGATAAGCAATGCATTGGATCGTTTGCAGAATTGGGAGTTAGCGCGGACTTTGATCCGCATCGCCCGTATGTCGATGAGGTCGTTTTGAAATGCAAAAAATGTGGCGGTTCATCTCGCCGAGTAAAAGATGTCTGCGACGTCTGGTTTGATTCAGGCGCCATGCCGTATGCAGCAGGGCATTATCCAGAACAATACCCAGCGGATTATATTTCTGAAGCGATTGATCAGACACGCGGATGGTTTTATACCTTACTTGCCGTTTCGGTTGCGCTCGGACTAGAACGCCCGGTCAAAAATATTATCTGTCTTGGTCATGTTCTCGATGCAAAAGGGAAAAAGATGTCAAAGTCACTTGGCAACATCGTGAAGCCAATGGAGATGATCGAGGCGTACGGCGCAGACTCCGTGCGATGGTACATGTACACCGTAAACCAGCCAGGAGAGAGTAAACGGTTTGACGAGAAGTCGCTTGTTGAAATGCAAAGGGCTGTGTTTGGGATTCTTGGAAACGTTGCGAGTTTTTATGAGTTGTATGCCGTTGACTCAATCACTCAATCACTCAATCACTCAACGACTTCGGTACTTGACCGATGGATTCTGGCGCGGCTGCATCAGACGGTGCAGGATGTGACGGAAGGACTTGATGCGTATCGCGTCACCGAACCTGCACGTCTGATTGGTGCGCTCATCGACGATCTGTCTACATGGTGGTTGCGGCGGTCGCGGGAGAGGTTCAAAGAAGAAGGGGAAGATAAGACAGTCGCGATCGACGTGATGCGTGAGTGTTTGCTGACGGTCGCGAAGCTGATGGCTCCGTTCACACCGTTTTTTGCCGAAGATCTCTATCTGCGTCTGAACAGTTCTGGAACATCTGTGCATCTAGAATCGTATCCAGAGGCGGACGTGAAGCTTATCGACAATACCGTTCTGACAGCAATGGCGCAGACACGTTCGATTGTCTCGAAATGTCTTGAGTCTCGTGCGAATGCAGGTAAGAATGTCCGGCAGGTGCTGGCGTCTGCGACGGTCACGTTGCCGACAGGGGAGCTTGGGGAGGAATATGTTGCATTGATCAAAGATGAAGTGAATGTGAAGGTGGTTGAAGTGGTTAAAGGTGATTATTCCGTATCTCTAGACGTGACGATGACGCCTGCGCTTGTTCGCGAAGGGACCGTTCGGGAAATTATTCGTCGTGTGAATGCCATGCGAAAAAATGCTGGTCTGACGATCGAGAATCGGATTCTGGTGTATGTTGAATCTGTGGAGACGGAGATGGTTACCGCTATGCAAGAACACAGAGAAACACTTGTGACAGGAACGCTCGCATCATCACTTCGCACGACAGGTGATCGACCAGCAAATGCAGAAACATTTCGCGCAAATGAGTTCGAGATTACGGTTGGATTTGATAAGATGTAGTTATGGAAATACATCGTGACAGTGAACCAAAATCTGAACGCCCTCTTTTTAAAGCGGCGCAGGATTTAGCGCGTGAGATTTCAGAACTGGAACCGAATCCGGAGTATGCGACAAATGCTCCTTGTGCATTGATTGTTGGGGGGTATGTGCGCGATTCCTTGCTTGGGTTGAATCCAAAAGATGCAGACATCGAAGTTTATGGTGTTGCTCCAGATGAACTTAAAGCGTTGCTTAAAAAAAAATTTGGACAGGTAGAAATTGTTGGAGAGGCATTTGCTGTTTTGAAAGTGTCGCTTGGAGATGGACTCGAACTCGATGTGTCGATTCCTCGACGAGAATCAAAGACAGGAAAAGGCCACAAAGATTTTGCGGTGATAGCTGATCCGTCGATGACGATTCAGGAAGCCGCGCAACGTCGCGATTTTACCGTAAATGCGCTTGCGATGGATCCTGTCACAGGTGTTATTTTTGATCCGTTTGGTGGGCAAGAGGATATAAAAAATCGAATACTGCGCGTCACCGATTCGGAACGATTTCAAGACGATCCACTTCGTGTGTTGCGTGCCATGCAATTTGTGGCACGACTAGAATTTACGATTGATCTTGAGTCTGCTCAGTTGATGCAAGAAATGGTTTCGCGTGGAGAACTTGACCATCTTCCAAGAGAGCGTGTCACGACAGAGCTTGAAAAACTTCTCGTCAAAGCGAAACGTCCCTCGGTTGGATTTGAATTTGGTCGAACCATTGGGGTGATTGAGAGACATTTTCCTGAACTGCATGCGCTGATTGACGTCCCACAAGAACCGGAATGGCACCCAGAGGGTGACGTATGGATTCATACCATGATGGTGGTGGATGCCGCAGCAAAAATTGCGCGACGCGATGGATTTTCAGAATCGGATCGACGACCGATTGTGCTTGGGGCACTTGCGCATGATTTTGGAAAACCAGCGACCACAGAAACGATCGACGGTCGTATTCGTTCGCTTGGACATGAAGAAGCAGGAGAGGCTCCAACAAGAGAGATGTGCAAACGACTGTCGTTTGGCGGTGACGATGTTGAAGCAGTCGTAGCGATTGCAAAAATGCACTTGCAGCCAGGGATGTTGTATCGTGCTCTTGAGACAGGTAAGATTACAGATAAGGCTTATGTGAACGCGGTTCGCAAAGTGGTAAAACGTTTGGGAAAAACATCTTGGCGCATTTTGCTTGCCGCCTCTGAAGCAGATTTTCGTGGTCGTACAATCCCAGGAGTTGATACCGCTCCCTATACACCCGGATTGACCTTTGCAAAAACCGTCATTGATCACGGACTTGATAAAGAGGCATTGAAGCCATTGATGCAAGGACGAGATTTGATCACGGAATTTGGACTTGTTCCATCAAAAACAAACGGACCACTATTTGGAAGAATTATTTCTGCCGTTGAAGCCGCAAGAGATGAAGGAAAAATAGAAACACGTGAGCAGGCAATAGAACTTGCAAGAAACATGTTACTTGTAGTGAGCAAAGTCGAACTATGAAAAAAACAGTTCTCGTCATCCCTCCTAACGATCCAGAGGCGATTTTGATTTATGAACTTGCCAAGGCGATGGGGATTCAGATTATTCGATCTTCTCAACCGCATGGAGCGACGCTTGAGAAAGAGACAGATCTTGTTCCTTTGATTCGAGATGGCGAATGGAAGCGTGTCGTGATTGTCGAAATGCCTGGACTGAACGTTGAAGCGAAGTTGCGAAAGATGGGAGTTGAAGTTGTTATTATAGACCATCATCAATACACCGGAATCGATCGCGCGAAGCACCCGAAGACGGGGAAGTTACTTCCATCGTCTCTTGAACAGTTTTTGAAACTGTTTCGGATTACAGACATACAGCTTCGAAAGTTTGGATACACACCAAAAATTGCACGGGGAATTGGGGTGATGGATCGCGGATATGTTTGGGCACTACAAGAAGAAGGGTATCGTCAGTTGGAGATTGAAACCGTGATTGCTCTTCAGCGTGCATTACTTCTGAAGCACGGACTATTGAAAGACGAAGATCGAAAGATGAAACAAACGAAGAAGGCTTGGAAGAATCGAAAAATGTGGAATGAGTATTTTATCGTCACAAGTAATGTTGAAACAGAAATCCGTTCACGTGTTTCCATGATTGTGGTCCAAGAAATTGGAAAACCAACCCCGATTATTTTTCTCGAAAAAAAACGAGGTTTGATTTATGTGCAGGAATCGCCTCGTGCCATGGATCTGTTTCGTCAGTTTGGTGGATTTACATTTGGTGGAAATCGCAACTGGGGGTATCGGAATGAGAAAGGAAAAAGACAGGTCACTCTTCAGGAGGTGAAAAATATTCTCGTGTGACGATTGATAGTCGGATGGACATGTGGCACACACGTTGGATGATATAAAAAAAGGGAACGGTTCACGGCACAGGGATGACCTGTGTGAGTCGTGAAGCATTCCCGCAGAAGTCGTTGATCTCACGTCCTGGTTCGTTGTTGCAGATTCGACGACCGGATGTTCCAAGGAGAAGCTTTCTATGATGGTCGCGTCTGAGACAGATCACTTCATCCGTGCCTACTGTTGTCCCAGGGACACGCATGGAATAGGGACCAACATTACGTAGGTGCCAGCGACAGAGCTTGTCTCCGTATTGGACCGCCACATGGACCGCTTCGATCGCAACGAGTGGTGTCACTTCTGGAGGGAGCTGTTCGCAATATTCGTCGGCAGTTGTGGTCAGCTCGCGATGAGTGGGGCTGGGTCCATAGGTAATAAGAGCAATGTACCGACGAAGCGGTTTCTCTTCGCTGTCACACGGTGGTGCAACACGATCTCGACAGGTTCCAGGTTTGACGGAACGAAGCTCCAAGGGGACAAGTCGCGATAGTCCTTCTGGTGAAATGGTTCGATCAACAAGCAGAGCACTGGAATGGTTCCGGATCTCCATTGCATTGATCCGGATAGTACGAGGCCAGAGCGCGGCATACGCCTTCTTGGACATCCCACGCGTTCCATCAGGCGCCTGTGCGAACTGATGGTATCCACGAGCAAGACAGATTGCAAGAAGAGGATCGATCGAAATTTCCGTTTCCTGTTCTGTTGGTGGAGGGATCGGTAGCTCTGATGCACACGAGCGCATTTGGTCCCAGGCTTGTATCTGCTCCTTTGGAGCCCTAAGCCAGTCAAACATGAGCTTATCTCCGGTTGTGGTTTCACTCATGATCGCATTATTACGATCATAAGGAGTCGAGAAATATATCATATTTTGGCTGAATTGTCAATCGTACGTTATAGATCATATGACGTAACTGTGACTCGATTGACGAATCGTAGGTTTTTTGTTACGGTTTTTCTCCATTCTTGAACCGTAGTGGTGAAAGAATGGAATATGGAGGGAACGTGCGCTTTTTTTTCATCACTTTTTGTCTTTCGGGTTGTGTATGGGTTTCCGAGGCCGAGCTCAAGGAGCGTCTGTCGTGGGGAGATGAAGACACCGCCATTCTTCTTGACGGTGATGATGACGGATTCACCGAGGACGAGGATTGCAACGATGCCAATTCGCTCATGAATCCAGGGATGGCCGAGACATGTGATGACGGGGTCGATCAGGATTGCGACGGGACCGACGAAGTGTGCGCGGATCACGACGCGGACGGGTGGAGTG
>CALRHL010000002.1 GCA_943359455.1 Candidatus Uhrbacteria bacterium RIFOXYB12_FULL_58_10 | reverse complement strand
CCCGTCCCAACATGAACTTTTGTTCCTCGCTGACGAACAATAATTTGCCCGGCAAGCGCGCGATCGCCATCAGAAATTTTAACGCCCAGACGCTGACCATGAGAATCGCGTCCAAGCTGCGTAGAACCTGCTGCTTTTTTATGTGCCATAGAGGTTAGAAATTCTAAATGCTAAATACCAAATTCTAAAGAACTGAATTGCCTATTACGGTGGAAATGTACAGGAAAGGATGGAAATGGTCAAGGAATGGTGAGTTTTAAAAGCAATTTATAAAAAAAGACCGGTCTGGGTGTCCAGAACCGGCTGGTTGGCTAGCGAGAAACGACGGCGGTTGCGCGCGTCATCAGATCCGTCAGGCGCTGAACGCCACTGAGGTCGCCAGCGGTGTTACGCGAGGAGAGCTCTGCTTCGTAGAAAGAACGGTCTCCATGCATCGCGAGTGAGACAAGAATGGTGTCGTGTTGTTCGATTACCCTTCCATCCAAAATGGGCAGAACCTTTGCAATGATCGCGATCGCCTCCGCATCGGTGTTTGGATGCACAGGTTTGGTCGGCAATCCCCACTGCGCGACCGTCTGGGTCTGTTTGGCGTTCTCGGTTGCACTCACAAATGGCTGTTCGAGAAGTTGGCTAAGCTTTGCGCCAGCCTGAGTCAACACATCCCAATCAGCGATGACTCGCTGCTGAATCGCGTCTACGAGCGTCCTGCGTGCGCTAGATGAATATCCAGCTTGGAGCAACGCGTAATCAATTGCTTTCCCCCCATCACTTTCTCTGCGTCCGGACGACATCCACTGAATGTAGTTATCGTCATTGTAACCGGATTGGATGAGCGCAACGTGAATTGTGTCCGCTTCCACTGGGTTATACGTCGGCCATTTTCCAAAAGCTTCCATTGTTTTCAACGCTTCTTGTTGCTCAGCTTCCGTCGTGTACTTCGGTCCATTAGGATCTGGAACAGGAAGTTTGAACTCCTTCCAAAGACGATTGATTTCGTCCGTGGAAATATCGCCATACACGAACGGGTCGACATACGCAAGCGATCCATTAGGCATCCCGAGGAGCTGTTTTGCAAGCGCGAATCCCCGAACATGCTCTTCCCAAGACAAGCATTTATCGAGTTCTACCGGGATCTGATAATTCCGGCGATCACTACGGCAAGCAAGAAAGTATGGGATACGTTCGGACCGCAACTCTGCGGAAGCAACGGTCGACATCTTTGGCGCGAAGTCATTCACATACGTCTTCCAGATGGCGAGAAGTTCTGGTTCGTCCGCCTCACGAATTTCTCGTAGGAACTTCAGGTTTGGAAAATCGACGCTCCATGCCCGTGTCTGTCGAAGGTAAAGTTCCTTAAGATCCGGTTCGGACTTTATGATCTTGTACAGATCGATGGAGCCATCAACAGCCACATTCGAGCGTGGACTCGACAGAAACCGTTTCGCGAAACCAAGCGCTGCTTTCCGATCCGCGCGCGCGAGTTTGACCATCAAGGTCAGATCTGGTGCACACACGCTAACTGACCCCTCTTCAGGCTCTGACTGACATACTTCGTACAACACGCCAGTGGCTGGAATAAGTCCCAACTCAACCTGCCATGCTGAGATGTACGGCCAGGGCTTGATCTGTTTTTCGATCAAATCCGCCAGGTACTTTGGATTCCCCGACTCCTTGAGTAATTCCTGAAACTGCCAGTGATCGAACGATACACCGTACTTGGACGCAAGTCGATCTGCCTGTCGGAAATCCTTCGACTCGAGCGCCCGCTCGACGATGTTGTCGACAGCAGAGCCATCAACTTTGCTCATCGCTTCGTCAAGAACAGCATCGTCATCGAGCTCGAGAGCAAGCACTGCGACTGCGGCCCACTCACCCTCACTTTTCAATGCCTTGACGCAACGAGAGACTGCCTTCTTGTCGCCGAGCACAAGATATTGCAGACCGGCTTCGTATTCTTCATCCCTTGCCTCAAGCGTTTTGGCACTCTCAATCGTTGGCGTACCCGCAGAATCAGGCCAGTGGTATGAATACCCTTCTTGACCGTCATCCGTCAGCATTCGGTACGCAGAGCTGTCCGTGACCTTGAAAAAGGCCGCGTACGTTTCCTCTGTTTTGACCGGATCCGGTGCGGCAAGCAACGCGTCGACTGCTGCTGAAACCTCCGACTCCCACAACCGAATTCCAGATTCTGGCGTGAACGTTGTGTCGAACACGATCTCCGGAGGCTTCGGTGCAACGGCAACTTGCTTAGGCTTCGGCATCCGAATCGGCGGTGTCCGATCAGTGATCTCAGTACCACACGATGCAAGCACCAACAACATGATGAAACGCGACATGCATTTTCCCTTTGAAAAGAGCGGATTTACCGGCATAGCTCATCTATGCCGAGACGGAAATTTAACTTATTTTTAAAGAAAAGTCAAGCGTTTTGATTGACAAACAGCCTATTTTCTGCTATTCTACCTACTTCTCTATCAACGGAGGTGAGAAGTGATTTTGAGTCCTGAAGCCGCGCGTCCGGTCAAAGACGCGATTGATCGTCGTCACCCAGAGTGGCGACAGGTGGGAATGACGACTCGGGAGGAGAGGATGCCTGAGCGTCCCGAGATTGCGGTCATCGAGCTTGACGGTGTCCGTCATGCTGTGGCGGCTGGGTCAAGCAATGCAGTATTCGGAGCTGGACATCTTGGAGCCGACCACATGTGGCATCCGGCTGATGGAACAGGCGCAGCAGTCAAAGGATTTGCACGGTTTCTCGATCATACCGAGATGCCGGAAATCCACGGATTCATCCATCTCCATCGGTTCGGGCTCTGGACTGGATTTGGAACGATTGGTCCTGAACCTGAGGCGCGTGCATTCTTCGCCATCCACGACGACGAATACAGCACATTTTTCCCAGTTACGTTCATTCGCGACGACGATCCACTGTACCCATGGCGCGCGGTTCGCCGCAACTTGCCGACTTCGACCTGAAGTCGGCATTTTTTTCATCCTTATTTCCGATAAACGTCTTTTCGGTGACAAACTTCGAGAATGTTTACAACAATTTCACGTCGCAAAATTTCATACATAATTCGATATGGCCAGACGCGAATGACGAACAGACCGTGCAATTCACCGTGTAACTGTTTCCCAACGAACGGGTTGATTGATAAACCTTCAAGCGCGACTTGTACGCGCCGTTGATCTTTTTCTGGAAGAAGAACGATCTGTTTTTCGACTCGCTTGTTGATGCGTACGCTGTAGATTTGCACAAAGTTGATCAAGCGTTATAAATTTCCCTGCCTTATATTCTTTTCTGGACTTTTCCACGGATTGAAGGATATCTGGATGATCGTGGAGAATTTCAAGTGTCTCAATAAGAGAGTCATATTCATCGGATGAAACCATTACAACCTTTGGTTTCCCATTTTGGGTAAACGTTAACGTCTGACCAGGAAATTGTACCTGATCTGAAAATTCAAATAATCGTCTTCGTGCTTCGGTGAGTGGAAAAGTTGTGTGAGCATTCATACACGTACATAATAACGTACATCCTATATCCTTGCAACTCGACAAACAAAACTCTTTAAATAAGCTGACTCTGGGAAATAAACAGACAGCGGATGATCGCTTGATTGGCGGATCACGGCGAGGATGTCGAGACGGATGCCGGACTGGACAGAGGCTCTTCGAAGCATGAATGCCATGTCTTCTTCGTTCATGAAGTGGGAGCAGGAGGAGGTGATGAACAGTCCACCATCGTTGACGAGTCGCATCGCGGCGCGATTCAAAAAGTGGTATGCCTTCTTTCCTTCTTCGCTGTCACGTCCTGCTTTGATGAGCGCAGGAGGATCGATCATGACCGTATCATAGTGAGATTCTTTGTTGAGGTTCAGCCAGTCGAACACATCAGAGATTTCGGTCGTAAATGTTTCGGCGGGAATCGCATTCAATTCTGCATGCTTTTTGCAAAGTTCGAGGGCGGCAACAGATCCGTCTACGTTGTGAACACGTTCTGCTCCTGCCTTAATGGCGGCGATTCCTGCGGCGCCAGAATACGAGAATAAATTCAGAACGGAGCCGAGAGCTGAGTCGTCACTAAGAGTCGGTCGACCTCGACCGGCTCTTAGTGACGCTGTACTGATCCAGGTTCGGAGGTCGCGTTGATCGAGGAAAAATCCTGTTTTTTGTCCCGCTTGTACGTCCGCGACAAAATTCAATCCATTTTCTGTAAACACAACTGGTTCGCTTATTTCGCCATGGTGAATCGCGATAACATCGTTGAGACCTTCTTCGCGGCGGACCGCGATATCGGATCGTTCAATGATCGCGCGTGGAGCAAATACTTCAAGGATCGCAGCGACAATGTCTGCACGCATGCGATCAAGACCAGCTGTTGAAATTTGAAAAACGATGACGTCGGCGTATTTGTCGACGACGAGACCGGGGATTCCGTCGGCTTCGCCGAAAACGAGGCGCTCTGCATGGCTACCCCCTCCTAGCTCCCCCTTCGCAAGGGGGAGGGACGCGTCACGACGACCAGCTGATTCTGTCAATTTTTTTATAAACCACTCTTTATCGATCACGGCTTCTCGGAACTCAAATACCCGAACGGCGATTGAACTTTTGTTAGAGTAAGTGCCGGTCCCGATGATTTTTCCTTGGCGATCTGTGACATGGACGATATCGCCATGGGCTGGACCGTCACTGAGGTCGTCACTAAGAGTCGTTCGGGCGCGACCGGCTCTTAGTGACGCTGGATCTATGGCACCAGAGAACACCCATGGGTGCCAGAAGCCGACGGCGGCTTCTTTTCCTGGAATAAGACTAATAATTGGGTAGGACATATTCGTAAAAGACAAATTCGTTAATGAGCGAAAACTCTATCACTTGGCGGCCGCTTTGGCAAAGGCGAGAAACAGCGGGTGCGGTTTTAGTGGGGAGGACTGGAATTCTGGATGGAATTGTACGGCGACGAAAAATGGGTGATTTTTGAGTTCGATAATTTCGACGAGTTGACCATCCGGAGTTGTCCCAGCAATCGTCAGTCCTGCTTTTTCAAGCTGATCGCGGTATGTGTTATTGAATTCGTATCGGTGGCGATGGCGTTCTGACACTATTTCTTGACCGTATGCCTTCCGACTTACCGTCCCAGGAATCAAGCGGCAATCCCATGCCCCGAGCCGCATCGAGCCGCCGTAATTTTTCTCAAGCATTTTCTTTTCTTGATCTGGCATGACGTGAATAATCGCGTGTTTCGCTTTCGCATCAATCTCGGTCGTATGTGCCCCTTTTAATTTAACGACATTTCTTGCAAATTCAACACAGGCTAGTTGCATTCCATAACACAATCCGAAATAGGGAATTTTATTTTCTCGCGCATAGTGAATGGCGGAAATGATCCCTTCGATTCCGCGTGATCCAAATCCACCCGGAACAACGATTCCATCGTATCCTTTTAAGCAATCTGTTCCGTTCTTTTCAATATCCATGGAATCAATCCAGGTCAGAACGGGTTTCCGATTGACAGCCCAAGACGCATGTTTAATCGATTCAATCACAGAAATGTACGCATCGGATAAAACAAAATTTCCGCTTGAGAAATATTTTCCGACAACGGCGATCTTGAGTGGTTGATCCACGCGCTTGATCTTCGCAACCAAATCGCGCCATGGTTTCAAATTTGTTTTTCGATTTGGAAGTCCGAGTTTTTTACAGACCATGTCACCAAATTTTTGATCGTCAAGAATCAATGGAATTTCATAAATAGACGCAACGTTTGGATTGGAAATCACTTCATCTTTTGCGATATTGCAAAACAGTGCAATGCGTTCTTTGCGTTTATCATCCATCGGTTGTTCAGAACGTCCGACAACAAATTCTGGTTGAATTCCCATCGAATTCAACATGCGAACAGATTGCTGAACCGGTTTCGTTTTCATCTCGCCAAGATTTCCCGGAACAGGCAAATACGCGACGTGAATTTGTATAACATTTTTCGGCTCGCGCATTTTCAAAATACGCGTGGCTTCGAAAAAAATGCCGTTCTGATATTCTCCGACGGTTCCTCCCAATTCGACGATCACGACATCGGATCCTTTTACCGCGGCTTTGAATCGACGAATGATTTCATCGGTCAAATGTGGAATCGCTTCGACGTCTTCTCCTTCATATTCAAACGCGCGTTCCTTTCTCAGCACCTCCGCGTAGATTTGTCCTGTCGTCGCGTAATTTACCCGATAGAGAGGGCGTCCCAAAAAGCGTTCATAATTCCCAAGGTCTTGATCGGACTCAAGCCCATCCATGGTCACGAACACTTCTCCATGTTCTGATGGACGAATCGTTCCCGCATCGATATTCAAATACATGTCCACCTTCATGGCAGACACTTTGAAACCTTTTGCTTGTAAAATCGCGCCGAGTGAAGCTGTGGTAATTCCTTTTCCAAGACCCGAGATAACACCGCCGGAGACAAAGATGAATTTGGACATAGTTCGACAGGCTCACTATAAATAAAAGGGGGACGCTAGTCCCTTGCTTCGACGATTATTTTTATGCGGGCTTCAAAACCATGCGGAAAGTTGATGAGTACTTCTGTTTCGGACGGTTCTTTAATTGGTTTCATATCGATCATATCGGCCGTGATGGTGAATCCTGCTTTCTTCAATCCAGAGACAACAGACTTCCCTGTCACCGCAGCAAACAGTGTCCCACCGTCGCTGACTTTTTCTGTCAGCACAAGTTCAAATCCATCAAGCTTTGCAGCAGCCTTGCGTGCCTCTTCCTCGCTCTTTTTTGCTACACGAACAACTTTCGCATCCTGTTCCTTCATGCGCTGAATCGCCTGTTCTGTTGCCTGAACAGCCAAGTTTTGCGGGAACAAAAAGTTGAGCGCGTAGCCGTCGGACACATTGACCACCGCCCCCCGCCGACCAAGAGCCTTCACGTCGGACATGAGGATAACTTTCATACGAGCGGATTATAGCACGGAGAGTTTATTCACCAAAATCACAAGGGAAATGACGATAGTCATAGTGACAAAAGTCACGATCCAGATGATACGCCAAAACTTTTTTTCAGGCATCCCATAACAATCCCCAGGTCCATGACAGGGCTTTTTGGGTGGTTTTGCATGGTCAAGAGGATGTGCTGGATGGGAAGACATAGATTGGGGCTATTTTTTACACTTCTGACACTTGCAACATCCGAGCATGATTAATGCGGAAAGGCCGATGAGGACATAGAGAAGGCGCTGAATCGTTGGGATTCCTCCAAAAAGTAGGTCTACAAGATCGAGGTTAAAGGCGCCGACAAGACCCCAGTTAAGAGCACCGATCCAAACAAGATTCATAGCGACTTTGTGAAGGGTGCATGGTTTTTGAGAAAACATAGTCGTTTTTCTGTCATTGCGAGCGGAGCGTGGCAATCTCCTGTAAGATTGCTCCGTTTCACTCGCAATGACGAGTGTTTAGATTTAAATTACTCCTATTCTACCACACGGACGCCAGATTTCCATTCGGTGTGATTTCCTGCCAGAAGTTCAATCGGATCAGCTTTGCGGAGACGACGGATTTGAGTCGGACTCAAGATTTGGGTGTGTAGAATTTCGCATAGGTGTTCGGGGATGTACCAAACCTCTTCTTTGCTCGTCATCCATCCTTGTTTGTCAAAACGCGACAAATCGATCGGACCTGCGAATGAGCGAAGTGTTTTCTTTCCGTTAGATTGAAGAAAGTATTCATGAAAGTAGGACATGACGAGTTCGCGAATGGTGCGATAGACTGGTTCGCGAAATCGCAAGACAGAATGGTTTGTTTTTGATATGGCGCCCCACGCGTTGTGTTCACGAAACAGGGCAACAACGTGATCCTGATCATCAAAGCTCGCTGTCAGATCAAGTACAAGAGGTCGTTGTCCGTGCTGTCTGAGAGCCGTTGCTGCAAACATCGCCCCTTCCATACAGTGAGCTCGTCCATAGCGTAAGACAAGTCGTGGAGAGAAGCATGTGTCGCCATCTGGCTCGTGATTTTGTGGGAGTTCGTTTAAAAAATCCTGAATCCGACGCGGACTATTCAGTCTGCGCAAGATGCGGAGTTCTGTTGGGGTCCAGGGGGTGAGAGACATAGCTGACGAAACAAACCGGACGGGACTAAAGTCCCTGAGAATCCAAATTTTTTGAGGAATCCAAATTTCCTAGGGACTTTAGTCCCGTCTGTCTTTCCAGCCGTAGTTTCCAACAAATCGCAAAGTATAAAGGTCCCATCAGGAAATAAACCGCTTGCATGTACGGCGGGGCGTGCATGCAGTCGCAGATTGGGAGGCCTGGATACTCTGCGGCGGCGACGTTTCGGATGTTAAATACGTGATACGCGATCGTTTCAACAAAGATAAGAAGTGGCCAATAGATTGCGAGAAATACGAAAAGTTGATGTTGAAATCCTTTCGCTCGATGTCGGAGCTCCTGATGTGAAAACAGAAGATACGTTGCAAACAATCCGGTGGCTCCAACAAACAATGGGAATAAATTCACACCACCAATCGCGACGAACGTTTGGTTGTATCCATATTCATGCCGACCAACAACCGCCCAAACGAGAGCAAGGACAGTAGAAACAGCAAGATGCTCGAAAAGATTTGAGCGATGTGTGATGATGAGATACAGAATCGTAAAAGCAAACGCGATAATCACGACGACATCTGGACGAAAAACGCCAAGAGAAAAAATGGCGATTGAAACGATGAGGATGTCAATGAGGAGGAAGGAGCGGGACATAAAGAAGCTGGTACGACGGGACTAAAGTCCCTAGGAAATGTTCCTAGCCACTTTAGTGGCGTCCGGTTTCTTGAAACGTATATAAAGTGACGAGCCGAAGATTGTTAGGATCATGAGTTGTGAGGTGATGCAGATCAAGCACCAGGCAAATAGGACGAATGCTTCAATCCAGGTTAGATACAAACTGAATGCGAGAGCGCCAGAGGACGCGATGACGAGAAAGGTGAGCAATCCTTTGTCCGTCGGTCGACGAAGACTCATACCAGCCGCGATTGCAAAAAATAAGTAGCCAGTCATGCCGAGCAACGCGACAGGGACTCCAAGCAGTTCTGAATACGGACCGCGATTCACAATGTCACAATTAAACGTTGAGTTGATTGTACAAAACGCCCCAGAAACAAACGCTTTGTTATGCAAAAAGGCGTAGGTGGAAAGAATTAATCCAACGAAAGAACAGGCGATAATCAGATGAAGTGCTTTTCTTTCTCTCATAGAGGCAACGCGCATTCCGACGCCTTCGCCAGATCTTCAAACGATTGCTCGCCAGACAAGAACGTTCCGTCTGACAGCTTCCACGCAGGATACCCGGTCACACCGGCGTCCTGACATTCTTGCGACATTGATTTTGTCCCACCTGGCGAACATTCGACATACGTCACATTTGGAAAAGCGGATCCAAACATTTTCTTTTGATTCTTGCAATGAGGGCACCACCAAGCACCATAAAATATCACGCCTTTATCTGTCAGACACTGCGCAAACGGACCGTATTCAGATGCCGCAGCTTCCTGACCACGATTCCAAATGACAAAACCAAACAAACCGATCACGACAACACCAGAAGCAATGTACAACCAGACAGAAGATGGTATTTTTTTCATACTCAATTTATTTTGCCGCAAGAGCAGTTAATGAAATCAATTGTCCAAGAGCGTCGTTTAATTGTTGAATGCAGGTAAGAAACTGGCCGCGTAACGTCTCGGGAAATTTCTTGAGTGTTTCGTTTGTGTTCACAAATGAGGTGAGCCATTCGATGGCTTGTTCATGATTTACACCTCCACGACGAATGCGTGCATCGTATTTATCAAGCAGAATAACAAATATTTCACGTTCGTCAATTGAACGCTCTGTAGATCGAAACTTAACGGTTCCGTCGGAACGAACCATTTCACCTGGATGCACTCCTTCCAGAAAATGATGGTTTGCAGCGGCAATGATCACATCGTCTGGAAGTGATGTCTGCGAGAGCAATTCGAGTGTCCATTCGGCGTGCATGTTGAAAAAGGTCCGCATGTTTGCGTGTGTATCGATTCCCATTTGTTGAAGCGTAATCACATCTTCCGCAACATGCCTCGGATAAAAGCGCGCGAGAAAATCAACGAGGGTGAGTTGTCCAGGATTAAAGTTCGCGTCGATTTTATAAATACGTGTGATGAGATCTTCTTCCCTTCTTGTTTCTCCAAGCGGACCTGTTTTTCCAATGTCTGTAAACACCGTCGCTTGTTTTACAAGTTTGAGTTCGGATGGAGTCAATACATTACGCAACTGATCGGCATACCGCACGGCTTGTTCCTCGTCGTTTGCAATTTCTGTTTCACGCGCGAGTTTTTCAAGACGTGCCTGAACACTTGTTGGAAGTTCTCGCCAAGAGATGTCAATCGACTCGAAAAAGCGATGCAAATGTAAAACAGCATTTTCTCTTAAGAAATCCATGGAGGGAGGACGTCCATCATTCGGCATATTTTATAGCGCTATATTTTTCATTATCTTACCACAAAACAGAGCTCTTGCGAGCTCTGTTTTGATCTGATGTGTCTAGCGAGTAGCTCCTGAGTAAGCAATCGCTCGAACGGTGTCCCAATCTGTAGCACTGCTTGGAGAGTAGCCGAAGATTGCTTCAAAGAATCCGATTGCAACTGCTTCAGAATCGAGATTTCGAGTTCCTGGTCGCAATCCGTAAGACATGATTGTGACCGCAGCATTATCGTTTGGATTCGTCATGTCAGCTTCGCGCAAGTAGATCGTTGTAAAGGTCGTTGCCGCAGAAGCTTCTGCTGTTTCAGACCGCTGAGTTGGCCAGCGACCAACGGAAATCTTGATCGTGTCAGCCCAGTCGTCGTCAGATTCTGGGAGACGTCCGAACGCTGCCTTAAAACTGTTGACAACACCAGCACGCTCTCCAGAACCAAGTTTCAAAGTCACTGGTGTTCCATACGTGACGAAGTTCACGAGCGAACGATAGTCGGTGAGATCGCTTGGAAGCATTCCGCCCATCGTGACCTTCACAATGAGCATACGAACGGTTGCGAACTCGGCGAGCACGTCACGCAATGATGCCACCATTTCTGCCATCGCATCTGCATCTGATAGATAGCTTTCCTCATCTGCTTCGGACAAAATCGATTCGATCTGTTCGTCGCGCTCGTCATCTTCATCCTCATCCGAATCTTCGTCTTCGTCCTCGTCTTCATCTGTATCTTCGTCGGAATCATCATCAGCATCATCATCCGTCTCGGTTTCATCGTCAGCATCTTCTTCTTCATCCTCATCATCAGACGAAGAGTTTGATGATGATCCACCTCCTCCACCGCCTCCACCTCCGCCTCCACCATCCTCATCGTCCTCTTCCTCTTCTTCAGAATCATCAGATGTCGCATCGCTTGAAGTCGTCACTGCGAACAACGTGGTGTGATCAAACGCGGCTACAAGTTCGACATAGGAAACGTCGGATAAATCATCTGCTGGATCACTGATCACAGAATCATCTGCGGCGTAGTACGTCACCGTTGTTGCGCCAGCAATCCAAGAACCAGACGTGTCGTAGTAAGAAATCGTCAGTTCTTCAACCGCGGCTTGTGTGATAATACCTTCTGCTTCAAGTTCTTCAACGGTCATTGTCCATGTGTATGTGAGATCATCGGTGAATTGCGTCACTGCCGAACCATTTTCGTCGGTGACATCTACTTCGATACCGTTTCCAATAACTTCAGATGTTTGCGTATCAATCGTATTGTTCGTTTCCGTCACCGTAATGGTATTCGATGTTGTTGATGAATCACCAAGCGCGTTTTCTGGAATCACGATATCAATTCCAACCTCATCGTTCTGCACCACACCTCCGGCTGACGGCGTGATAGAAACAGATTCTGGATCAGCAAGATCAACAACAGCTCCTAAGGCAAGAACAACATCTGTTACGTCCTCTCCGTCAACTTCGACGTTTGTCGGTTCACTTTCTTCATATCCATATCCGAATCCAGTAAGGGTCCACATTTCATCTGTCACCCACAGTTCGAAGACACCGTCTCCATCTGCTTGTGCTCCTGCAACCGTTCCATCGCTATCCTCACCCATCACATAGGCGTATGGAACACCTACGGCATCAACGGTAACCGATCCGGTAATTGTTCGATCAGCGATCGCTCCGACAAACGCCACTGATGTATCACCATCAACGACAACTTCAACTGGATCGATCACAAATCCTGGATAGTAGACAGTACCTTGATACGTTCCGTTTTCCAATTCAATCGAATACCCACCCAATGTGTCGGTTACTGTACCTGTGTAGAAATCGGTACTCGTGTTCATGATTTCAACCCATGCGTCTGAAATTGGATTTCCATCACTGTCTTCGACGATTCCACTCAAGGTAAACAGTTCTGGCATCGTAATGAGAAGACCTTCAGGGCCATCGACGGTTAGAACACCATCCTCGTAAACCGTATCGATCACATTCGCAGTAATATCATCTTGATCAAGACCCGCTTGATTACTATAAAGATGGAGTTCCCAATCTCCCGGAGGGATGCTAAGCGTTGTAGAATCAGAACCTTGAATCCAGAAGTAAAGACTTCCGCCAGATTCTGTATTAACCGCCTGACCAAAAATGTCACCAGCCACGTAGGCATCGCCATCAAAGTCAACAACGCTAATCGTCACTTCTTCTGGATCTTCCACAACAATATCTGCTCCAACAACATTTCCATCTGTTGTATCAAGATTTGCCAGGCCAACGAGCTGACCAAGATTTGAATCCCATGCGTCGATGCGATATCCATCCGCCGCAGGAACACGGAGAGAATAGGATCCGTCTGTGGAAGTTGTTCCGTAGTTTGCGCCACCACCTTCTTCATCTGTCCATGTGTACAACCACACATTTGCCATTCCTTCAGCGCCTGTGCAGTCTGTTTCGTCTGCTGCAACCTGACAAACCGTTCCGGAAATCGTGTAGAACACAAGATCTGGATCTGGTCCAAGTTGTAGATCAGATTCACTCGTGTCTGCAATTTCTACTGTTTGTTCGAGTGCGTATCCGTAGCCTGGAATATACGCTCCAACAATCCATGTGCCATTATCAACATAGAAGGTGAACGCACCGTTCGTATCTGTTGATGACCAGCTGTAAGAATTTCCAACACATCCTTCGTTACAGTATGCATAAACAGATGAGCCAGAAACTGGATTTTCACCATCGGAAACCGTACCAGAAATGGTATTTTCCGGAACACGTGCTTCGAGAATAACGAGGTCGGTTGCCGTGTCTGAACCATCTAAGAAAACCAATCCATCTTCATCAACCACAACCGTGTGATCTTCTGTTGATGGGAAGCCTTCGACGTAGAGATAGACACTATAGACTCCAGCACCAACAGGAAGCGTGAGCGTGCCGTCAATGGCGGTCTGACCGTAGTTCCAGTATCCATTGTTGTAATCTGAAATCGAAATCCATGCGTTTGCAATAGGGAGTGCACTTTGGTCGACAACTTCAAATGGAATTTCATGATCAACTCCAGTGAGATCAAATTCTAATGTTCCATCATTTGGCGTTCCACTATCTTCATACGAAACAACTCCATCTGCCACAGAAACATAGATATATGAAGGTGTGACAATGTAGTCCGGACTAATATATCCGGCCGTGTCGTCATAATGTGGCCAAACATACACCCACCATTCACCATCTTGAAGATGGAGCTCAACATCATCGTCACCTGTTGTGGATTCAATTTGATCTGTTGCCCACGAAGGACCATAGGCAGATACATCGATATTTTTGCCAATAGCTCCAGTCACATTCACCATGACAGACGCAAGCGAACCAACATCGATGAACTCCATTTCTGTGACCGTGTCTCCACTGACGGAAACGTAAATTCCATTTGAACCAATGTAGTCAAATTCATCATCATCATTCAGGTCAAGCATCGAATCGGTCCAGAGCCAATAATCACCATCTGGTACCCCTTCCATGACAGCATCTGCTGTTCCACCACTAAACTCCTCACTTTCAAAATCGAACGAACCAGTCGCCCAACCCCATGCGAAAATAGTTGCGGTTCCTGTTTCAGCGCCTTCGGCCGTAAGATTTACGGTGAGTGAACTTGAACCTGCTTCCAAAATATAGAATGGGTACGAGATAAAACTTTCAAGTAATTCGTTGTTATCCATTGTACGTACCTCCACACTATATCCTTCGGTGTCGTACCCACGTGGAGTTGTTGGGTTCGTAATACCCGCAATTTCAAAGTACACGTAGTCTGTCATGTCTCCAGCGCAAGGAGAGTCGTTTCCTTCATCACAACCTGTCGCTTCTGTAAAACTCAAGGTGACCGTACGAGCATCTTCGTTCACAGAAACAGGACTGACCGTTGCGAGCGTTCCTGGTGAATCGAAGTTAGCATCTTCATTTGACCAGCTCGATTCTGGTAAGTTTGCTCCACTTACATCGGTACCCGTTGGAAATGTCACGATCACGCGCCCACCTTCATCCGCCGCTGGAATCTGTGTAGTTAGCGGAACATACACGTAATAGCTCGAAGTAAATCCAGCGAGCGAGTTCGAAGGCCATGCACTTGCCTGTGGAACATATCCGTAATCGGATTCATCGAACCCATCTGGCATTGCGCCGTCTTCTTCAGAATAACTGCCATTTCCTGGGTCGTACTCTGCTTCATCGTATACCGTTCCAGAAGCACTATTTAAGGCATCCCCAATAGCATTTCCAGACCGATCGGTTACGTTTGAAACCATGACCAAGAAGCTATCATCAACGGTTAATGACAACCCCCCAATTTCAGCGGTATACGTTGACGAATCATACTCAACGGTATTTCCTGCAAGTTCCGAAAGAGAAATTGGGGTGCCTTCTGGACTTGCAAGCAGATAGTTTGCAACGTCTTCAACGCTATCCTCGTTCATCGCCTCAGTAAACGAGATGTGTACACTGCTTTGTGTGGCAGTTGCGTAATACACCTCTGGTGTCGTCGTGTCACCTTCACCTGTCGTGAAGCTAAATCGATAGGCGTTGTCAGAAGTTCCGTCACTATCGGCCAACGATAAACCACTTGCGTTTTGTATCGCTCCTTCCGCAGGATCAGCAGTAAGCAGAACCGTATAAATCGTTTCTGCGTCAAGAACTCCATCGATGTAAATTTCCATCTGGCCCCAACTTGCGTTGTAGGAACGCGTCGTTGGAATAACATCAGGTCCTTGCATGAGGAGAACAGAATCATCCGTTAATGTTGTGGAATCAAGTGTGTCGTCGAAAGAAATGTAGATGGTATCTGTTCCAACAGAAACGTCAGTTTGACCATCGTATGGATACACACCTGATACGTATGGCGCAGTCGTGTCTTCATCTGATGCAATCGTAAAGTTGACTGTTTCCGCTTCGGCAGGGATGCCATCTGCAGACAGAACACCTGCACTTGTAGATAACTGGTATTCAGCGAGTTCAGCAAAGGTCACCGCAGAGACGTCGATATAAATACTGTCATTTGTTGTATATGCACTAAACGGTGTGATCTCACCAAGAGTCACTTCTGCGTTATCTGTGATATTTGTAAGGGTGATGTTTTCGGATGTGAGCGTTGACGTATCTAATTCATCAGAGAAGTAAACGTACAAATAATACGAGTTTGGTGGAATGTCTGTTTGTCCATCGTATGGGTAGCTTCCCCAAACATACGGAATGCTATCAGAACCTGATGAAGAGTCGGAATCAGGGGTAAACGAAAAGGTGTAATCTGCAGGAAGTGGATTTCCTGCAACGTCTGTCGCGACTGAGGAAACAGTAAACGTGTATGTGTCCTCATCGAAAAGTGGAAGAGCGCTATCAGAAACAAGACACTCAAGATAAGAGCCGTATGCTGAATAGGGATCGTATGTGACCGTTCCGCACAGGTTTGTTGATGGGGCGGATGCGGCTGTTAACGTGACGGTTGTATCTGTAAGAGTGTCACCATCCATGACTTCTGTAAAAACAACAGCAAAACTTGACTGGTCTGTTGGAACTGACGTAAATGAATCTGGATAGGAGTAATAGACACTAGGTGATTCCGTATCGCTTGAGGATCCCTCAGGATATTCTGTTGATGATTCGGTTGACTGTGGGACAGCGACCGTCTGAACAACAAAGTCCGACGCGTTATCATTCGAGTCTTCACTGTTTCCAGAAAACTCATCTTCACCACCCGCTTCCATATCTGAAGCAAGAGAGTCTTCAAGGGCCTTTCGTTCGATTGTTTGATCTGTTGCAGGCTCGGTCGCTGGTGTTCCTTCTGACAACGTAGAATCCCCCCAACCAACGAGATCGATAACATCTTCATTCGCAACAGAAGACATGCTGATATAGACCGCTCCGTTCGTGAGAAGTTGTGTGATGGAAGCAGAGTAGTTCGCGTCCATCGACGTACCTACATTCGTTAAGGACGTGCCGATTAGAAAGTATCCGCGAGCAGAAATCGTAGAGCTGTAGAGAGTAAGTGGAACTTCTGTATCAGCTGTCCCATTCCAAATGTGCAAGTAGATCGTTTGAGCATCTGTGGTTCCCATGTCGAAATCTGCACTTGACGCGTTGTACAATTCTATAAATTCATCCTTTGAACTCTCGGTAGATCCAATACGAACTTCGCTCACAACGAGGAGCGGAAAAATCATTTCCGTTGTTTCAACAATCGCATTTCCAACAAGGTCCGTAACGCCTGCGCCAATCGTGATGGAGTTTCCATCGCCAAATCCAATATCCGCTCCTACCGCCTCGACAAACGCGAGATCATCATCAGCAGCAGACACAGAAGTAACCGTAGAATCATCTGAAGTAGAACTTGTTGTCAACGTAAAATTTTCTGTTGCAAAGGTACTTTCGTCCATGATCTCAGAAAACTCGACACCAAGCTCTGTTGCGCCTACATAACTCACAGATGCAACGGTCGGTGCGGTTGTGTCTTCAGGATTTTCATACACATCTTCACCGAGCGCGCTTCCACATGCAACAGTCTCTCCTTCGTTGTAGACAGAACTTGTCACGCACAGAATATTAAAATCTGGATTTGTTGAATCGAGGTTTGCGGTGAGCGTAATAATAACCTCTTCATCATACGCAACGTGGTCGATTGCCGAGATATTAATCGCGTTTGCTCCTTCGACGGTAAAATCTTCTATCGTCAAATCAGTTCCGCCAACTCCCGTAACTGGCATGTCAAATGTAAGAACTAACTTTGTTTGACCATTCTTCCAGGTCGTCACGGAAAACTGTGGCTGGTCCGAGTTAACAACCGCTTGTGCAAGCCCAGCAAATAAACTTGCCTGCGCTCCAAGCGCAATTGCGAAAATTAAAAACGAAAATAACCCTCTCTTCAAAAGAGACGGCCACGATAAAAACGTGGTAGACATACATCGACGAAATTAAATAAGCATTAAATTAGTTTGATTATAGCAGAAAAAAAACATGTCAACATGTTTTCTTATCCACAGAAATTCTGTTGTGATCGACCAGGAGACTTTAAGCCCGAAGGAAAACTTCGAGTCTTCCCTACTGGCCTCATGCCTAAAGCCTACTGGCCTTTAATTGTCTTGCTAGAAAAGTCTTGCCAGAACACAGATTCTGTCCACACCAGTGTAGTCAACTAGACGAAGACCGATACCATCTTTGAGCCTCATGGCTCATTTTTTTATTCCCATGACTCTATGCCGCCGCGGCAAGTTCTGATGTTGGGTGTGTCTCATGTCTCGCATAGATATCGCGAATTTTCCCGACACGTGCATCCATCTTCTTTACCGTTCCGTGGACCTTAATACCTAACTTAATAAGTTTGTAGAGAGACTTCAAATAAAGAGCACCGCTAATCGGAAGAGTGGAAGTGACGAGTGCTGTTTTTGCCGCAGATACCGCAAGATCTTTTACAGTAATGCGAGGTTGAATGTGTCTTTCCAAAATCTCCTCGACGCGATTCAGTACGAGTACATCAACGGTCTGTTGTTCCCGATACGTCTCGAACATGACCTGACGCAACTCATCTAAAGCAGAGGTCATTTCTTCTGGAGTAAGATGCTCTGAAGATAAAAGGCGTGTAACCAATGCTTTATATTGTTCTGCACATTGTTTTTGAAAACTCGATGAAGTTTCTGATTCTTTTTTAAGTGTTTCCAAAATAGCTCTACGCTCTTGAGGCTTAATGAAGATTTCTTGAGCACCACGCACAAAAAGATCCGTATAAAAAGAAACGCCCGTAAATAACTTTGTGACAATCGCTACCTCCTCAATGACAACAGCAATTGCATTCGCATCTGCTTCCTTTTTCGTAAGAGTTCCCCGTTCATCTTGCACGTGTTCCCCTAAAAAGTATCCCCTTGCACGCAGGTTCAACTCGTCCACGACAGAAGAAAGAACGCTTGATGTCGTTTCATCTCTGTTTCGATTCTCGCCTTCTTTTCGAGCACGTTCAGTCTGAACGGATGTATGGGCACTCGTCTCAATCTCGGTCATTTGGTTAAGCAGATCGTCTTGAGAAAAAAAGGCATCAGCAACGATGGTCACTGTCAGTTTTCTCTCGTCAAGAGAAACAGAACCGCCTTCAGAATCGTTGCATAATGAACGAATCAGATCTTGCGTAAACTCTCCAACCTGTTCATTTGAGGAACGTAAAGAGATCTCGACGGTGGAAGACTGTTCACGAGGAACCAAAACTTCTCTTTGTACCTTTAATTGTTCCCTGTTCGGTGACCGAAAAGAAGATTCATTCATATCAAGAATCTACAAACTTTTTAGCAATGTGTGCTCTGACACGTGAAATTTTTTCCATTGTCTGTTTGTGGACGATCGTTTTTTTCAATAACGCTTTCTTCTTTTTTAACATGCGCATTTTTGCCTCAAATTCATGCATGACTTTGGTCAACATTTTTTCTTTCCATTTCTCCTCTTCTGTTTGAGGCGCAGAACTAGGATGTTTCTTTGTCATATTTTTTCATCACCGAATCAAGACGTCCTTGCGCCCGTTTCCAAATATCGTCTTTAGCTTCTGTCCAAGCAATTTTTTCTATTTTTATCTGTTCCTCAATTTCGATACTGTCTATTTTTTGCAGCCGGATAAACTCTTGTAGGAACTGTAAGAAAGCCTGGAAGCGCGGATCTGTTTCTGGAATGGCAACAAATTGACTCATGACCGCTTCCTTCGCGGCCCCGGAAATCCCTGCAATATCTAGCTGTCTTTCAATTACCAAAAGTGAATCTGTGTTGTGCATATTCATCCTGTTTACCGATTCTGCTAATAGACCTGTTGCTGTATAAGCTCCAGATCTAATCATTCGAATGATCAAAATGCAAAAATACGTTGAGCATTTTTATAGGCAAAGTTTTCTTGGACATCCTCATCAAGACTCCCGATAAAGGCGCGACCATAATCCGCGAGCATCTGTCCGACCTCAATGTCGTATGTCCAAGGCGATTCTCCGCCGCGATCTGTTCCCCACATAAAACGATCTGGATGCGCGTTGATCATGTCCTCGTAGAGGGCAAGGTCTTCCTGTATCATATCATCGAATCCATTTTCGTCAAAGTACTCCAAAAACCCATCCTTCCCTACTTCATCACGCAATAACCATTCATCACCATACAAATCATTCATGGTGAAATAAATATTCTCGTAGTTGTCCATGAGGTCGATAATATAAGGCGCGATCTGATCCCCGTGCACAATAAAAATCGTGTTTGGATAGGCTTCAAGGACCGTCTCCATGTTGTCACCCATTTCATCACCTGGATGGAAGTAAACCGCGATCTGTTGCTCGTCGAGAATCGGGTAAATCTCCATCAGTCGGTCGGCATCCGGCAATAATTCAGCTGCTCCACCATCACGTTCGTACAACCCTATTTCTCCATATCCAACGAATACATCTGGATCAAACGCAAGCATCTCTTCCAATGTCGTTGCGTCAACCGTTGGAAACCCATCGGGACTGCCATCGTCATCCGGTGGCATAATGAACGGAATAAAAAGATCGGGGTATAGTTCCATGGTACGTGTGGCAACGTCAACCATGTGTTTTGCAAGATTTTCTACGTCAGGATAAACGGGAAAAAATGAAAGGGCGGAGGTGGTTCCTTCCTGCTGTAGCACGCAGGCAATCTCCGGAATCGTCACATTCACCCCAAGCGACGGACGACCACCTGCCTCTTCAGCCAATTCCTCCTCGGTTGCGTCGAGATCCGCGTCTGGAATATTTGCGATATGCAAATGTGTGTCGATCAACGGTCCTGTGTAATACCCATCTGGCCAGGTTCGTGCACACTATCGCAGGGGACACTGGCGCCGAGCGTCTGGCCATGGAGACGATCCGAACGCTCCAAAGGTCATCCACGTGCGACCGACCCTCGTACGGCGCGATCGGCTTCCTGAAGGAGCCGCGCCCGGTGGCAGCGAGTCACACTTCAAATCATAATCCTCTCTACGTCCGCTTCGAGACACTTGTCCGAAGCGTTTTTCATTTATGGAAGTTCGAATCTTCGTTGCCCCAACAAAAAATCTCCGCCGGCATTTGGGACCAGGACACGTCGTTCGTGAACGACGTGTCAGGTCTGGATACTGGATTATTGGGATTTCGAGAGAATGCTGCCTGGCCCCTGCCAGCAGGCAGCTTAGGGCCTCGCAGTGACATGTACAGACTGCGACACTGCAAGCTAATGAACTGTTGGTTTTTTAAAATTTCGCTCTTTCCTGTTGGTCATCTCATCGTCTTTCGTGGATAAAATCACACCGAATGACAATGCGGCCTCCCACAGATTCTCAGGAGAGAGTTCTGGTGGTTTTATTCCAGTTTCAGATTGCCAAGATTCATAGATTATTAAGACTAGATTTTATCCTTCGAAGTAATGGTACGGAAATCGAACCGCTTTGTTTCACTGCTGATTCCCGAAGTCGTGCGGCTTTCTCTGAAACATACGCCTCGTAGTAAACGAGCTGCCATGGACCACGGGGCCTCGTCGAATCCACTTCACCTTTATTGTGCTGAGTAAATCTTTTCTTCAAATCTCCCGTTGATCCCTTGTAGAAATATTCTTTGTCCTTCTGGCTTTGGAGGATATAGAAGTACCACATACCAAAATCATTCTACCACAACAAAAGAGCGCCTTTCAGCGTTCTTTTGAGTCATGTTGACACGACCTACTGGCCTGTCACCCAAAGCGAGTGGCCTGCCACGTCGCTCGCGAGCGACGTATTTGTATCGACATCGTCCGTGAGTGACGTGACCCGCTTCTCAATCCGAGTGGCAGGCCACGTCGCTCGCGAGCGACGTGGCAGGGGCTGCAGGGATCGAACCTGCGACAACTCTTTTGGAGAGAGTCGTGATACCATTTCACCAAGCCCCTATCTGTGCTGCGAATGCATGATACAAGGCGTCTAGCATCCGAGCAAGGGCTGCATCATTATATCGAAGCGATAGACACCCTTGATAGTTTTGACGTACCCGTTTCCCTGTATTCGGTTTTACGTATGATTTTGAAAACTGTTTCATTGAAACCCCTGTTACTTCTGACCAAAATTTCTTTTGTTTTAAATCATCATGGTATCCATGAATGTGTACAACCGCACGAAATTTCCTTTCATCAAGGTCGAAACCTTTACGAAAAGCATATAAAAATACACGGAGGAGTTCCGGATCTGAATTCGTAAATCTTACTGATGTTAAATGTCGCTTACCTCCTTCACACCAGAATAAGATTGCTGCGAAAACTTTCCAAAACGAATCTGGTTGCACTGTTAATAGATCTGAAACTATCGTTTTTGCATTTTTTTGTCTTACAACTTGGTGTGCTAAACGAACTGCCGCAAGCACCTGCTTTCCAGTATTGCGACCATCAACAGAATTTTTTACAAGATCCGCCACTTGTCTCTCTGAAAGAACTACATGTTTTACCCATAACCACGTCGTACTTTTCGCAATTCCTAACGATTGAGCGATCGCAGGAACTGACGCTCCTTTCTTTCTCAATAAGATCGCATCTGTTTTCTTTTTTAAGAGATGTGCCATATCAAACCAAAGTATACCACATAACCTATGTAGTTCCAACATGCCAGCTTAAACCGATCTTGACCCATCGCAAGAAGCAGGGTACACTCCGCCTCGTGTTTTCGGGATCCGCTCGAAGCACGTTCTGAAACAACGGTCATGAGGTCACGCACGTGTCTACCGCTCTCCCTCCCCTCGCCGATCAAGGTGAGGATTCTCTCCGCA
The DNA here is from genome assembly GCA_943359455.1 of Candidatus Uhrbacteria bacterium RIFOXYB12_FULL_58_10. GTDB lineage: Bacteria > Patescibacteriota > Patescibacteriia > UBA9934 > GWF2-40-263 > YC12-FULL-57-11. Next base: position 66,533 of record CALRHL010000002.1, on the reverse strand, counting down.
TCGATACTTCTGGCCCGAGCAACGAGCTCATCAACTTCCCTTCCGAGGCAACATTCCGGCACGCCGGAACGGTCGAGAATGGAAAACATGCGAGCGAGCTCGCTTCGGGTGACGGAATCGTGGTCATCGCCACGTTCAAGGATCTCGTCGACTTCCGTGTCGCCATGCAGGCGCTCATGGAAAGATTCGCGAATGAAACAGTTACGGTTCACATACTCGCAGGCGAACCAACGACCTACGGCAACGCGTACCGAAGCTACATCCACTACGCCAAATGTATCAGTGGAGCAAAACAGGTACTCATCCCGAGCCACGAGTTCGCAATCCTTCTCGATGTTCACATCCCGAAGGAAGAACAAAACCGCATCCGCAACGGTCTGCTCCTCATCGTCAACGGAAAGATCGTCTGGAAGTCGATCGATAGCCTGACGAAACCGAACCGCGGTCCCTCCCACAATCTCGAAGACCTCAAGACCGCCATCGCGTACCACTCGAGGTAGCGCACGCCCTTCCTTGCCACGTCGCGTTGCCACGTGGTCTTTTTTTAAGCAAAATCCGCCAAAAGGCGGTTTTACTTCGTTTCCTTGTGAGGAATATGCGTTTTACACCACTTGCAAAACTTCTTAAGCTCCAGACGCTCCTTCAGCATCTTTTTATTCTTGTGACTCATATACCCAACATTCTTACAGGTTGAGCATTCGAGTTTAATGATGTTATCTTGAGACATAATAGTTTTTTCAATGCCAGAACAGTATCAAATCAGCCTAGATTGGTCAAGGAGTCGAATGGAGCCGCTTCCCGGGCTCGAACCGGGGACCTTCACTTTACAAAAGTGTTGCTCTACCACTGAGCTAAAGCGGCGGGTTTTTCTGGTGATTGAGGAGCGAAGGATAGGAACAGAGCCCCACTTCGCTTTGCTCAAGCTTCGTTAGGGGCATCCCACTTCGCCTGTTCTGTGGGATACATCCCTAACGTAGCTCGAAGAGCGAAGGATAGAAACAGAGCCCCACTTCGCTTTGCTCAAGCTTCGTTAGGGGCATCCCACTTCGCCTGTTCTGTGGGATACATCCCTAACGTAGCTCGAAGAGCGAAGTGGGATGGTGGGCAGAGAAGGATTCGAACCTTCGAAGGCGTGAGCCAAGAGATTTACAGTCTCTCCTCGTTGACCGCTTGAGTATCTGCCCATGGCTTGCAAACGCGATTATAAATGATCTACATTTGAATGTCTAGACAGATACTCTTTTATCTGCTATGCTTCTTTGTCACATTTCGTGACACGACTCATGGAGAAAAGATGTACTCAACGCTCAATCCTGCATGTCCCATGACTCCTGAATCGATCATGGAAACGATGTCTTTGCCGCCCGAAGAACGCACGCAGGTCATTGCTATCTCAATCGGTTCGATTGGATCAGCAAACGTAAAAAACTACGAAGACGTCGCATTGCTCGTCGCGGGCTGGCTCATTGCGATCGACGGATTCATGGCAGTCGCCACTCCACTCCAGGATTTCCTCTTGAAGTCGAAAAATCCTGACGCGTTGATCAAGCGTTACTTGGTCATCAAGACGGCACTGTACCACACCTGTCGTCGATTCGAAAACGAATCGCGCATGACCGCATTTGATGCACTCGCGGCCTACATGCTTGTAACCGTTGCCACGGAGCGAAACTGGCAACCCCCAAGCTCCATGCGTCCATTCACCTCAGATGAAATCATGCAGCTCGAAGAAGAAGGCTTCGAACAGCTCGGCATCTAAACACTCCATACGGAGTGTTTTTTTAGAGGGGATTTGTCCATTACAAAAGCAAGAGCGCACCCGATGAGCTAAATCATCTGATATCAGAGGGTTTTTCTCCATCGACGCCGCTGTGTGCTTGGGAAGAATGTGAGAAAACTTTTCTGATGGATTCGCTTATTCAAAGTTTGGCCGATAACTTTTAATAAGTCGTACTAATGCGCTGATATATTGAAGTTAGAGTACAAAACTGATTACCGATTGCGATGTGTCTCGATTCATGAAATAACCTGATTTCTCACAATCAATTTAGAAACTATCTTAAATATTGGCTAAGTTGAGCATAGAAAAGTTGTAAAATCCTTTCTTCTATACTGCACGATACATCAAACCATTGTTTCTTCTTCATCACAATAACTAACAGCACCGAAATTTGAGAATGGTTTTATATATTTTAAGTTAGATGCTAAACTTTTCTTATAAATATCCATACGAAAAGTTTCTTCGTTAAATTAACGATGGATTAATTTCTTGCCTTGTTGAAAACAACATAAAACGGTTTATTGCCAGAGAAAACATGTAACACAAGAAAAACCTATGAAATCAATCGAAACGGATGAGGTAATCCCACTGGAGGCACGCGAAGCTGTCGGTGAACGAATGCTCGGCGAGCGCGATCCTCGCACATTGTCGCGAGAGGAATTTGAACGGTCTCCCGATGTGCTGTTCCACGGAAGTAGACCTCCGATGGAAAGACGCAAAAGGGTTTAATGCGCCCCTTCCGCATGAACTTGCCGAGGCGTGGCGTACTGCCTTCATGAAATATTTTCGTGAGAAAAAACCACGTGAAGGCAATATCGCTGCAATATTTGATGCACAAGAAATTGATTATGTATCGTTTCTCGAGAGAGCGCTGAAAGAATCTGCAATCGATTTACGTGTTCTTCTCGGAACGATGGGTAGCGTAAAACTCAAGAGTCCGAACATTACATCCCCGACATGGGCATACATGTTCTCAGATTTTATGATGCAGCAAGGATATGACGGGGTGGTCTACAACGAGGGAAGCGAAGGTTGGGGTAACACAGTTGCAAGTTTTGTTTTCTACAACCTCAAAAAAAATGGAACGTACGAATCGTGGAAGGAACAGATATGAGCATCACCTTTACAAATAAAAAGAACCCTCTCGCGAGAGTTCTTTTTGGAGCCGTCAATCGGGATTGAACCGATGACCTCATCCTTACCATGGATGCGCTCTACCAACTGAGCTATGACGGCACAAACACTGTAAAATTGCGATCTGTTGGTTTGCAGCTGTGCTGCTCGACGACGTACATCTTTGTACGCCTTACTGCGCTGCTCGCTGCGCACCAACACCTCACAATTTTACAGTGTTTGTGTAACAGAATAATAATGTCCCGGAACTATATCAAAGGCGCTTCTTGTTGGGAAGACTCGCCTGTGAGTTCTTTTATGCGTTCTTCGAACTCGGGGATTTTTTGGTTTTCTGGGTTGGCTTCTTTGAGAAGTGCGAGGCCTTTCTGTGCATCTTCGCTTGATTGCGACGCGAGGGCGGATTCGATATAGCGATCTAAAAATTTTGGGCTGGTTGGGCGCAATGCGACCACTTTGCGCAAATACTCTGTGGCTTTATGTTCGTTTCCATCGTCTTGTTCGACCTCAGACAAACTCATGTACACACTTGGATCTTCCGGTGACAATCGCAATGTAAACAATAATGTCTCACGCGCTTGACTGTATTGCTTGTTAAGCAAATACAAGTTCCCAAGGCCCTCATACGCCTTTACATGTTTTGGATTGTGACTGATAATTTCAATATAACGCTTCTCTGCAGGAATATATTCTTCTTGCCGAACAAGATCATCCGCTTCATCCAGCAGTCGCTTCACGGTTTCAGGATTAATCGCGTGCGCGCCATCTGGTGCGGTGTGTTTTAGTTTTTGATAATACTGCTCCATCGCGTACAGCTTTTGCACGGCGCGACGTCCTGTTTTAGAAACACTTGTCACGGCCTGACGGGCAACTTTTGCCGCAACACCGATCTTTTGCGCCCCAATGCGTTCGAACTTCTGCAAAATTATTTGCTCCTTAATCCTCTTCACACGTTCGGTTGGAATCGATGCGGCATCAATCATGCGAAGCTGTGAAATTTTAAGAACGATAACCAGAGTCATCGTGAGAAGAGAACCGATCAAAATGAGGAGAGAAAAAAATAACCACATACGTTATGCTCGCGCTTCGATGACATCCATCGCGGATTGCAGGACTTTGGTAAATTCTGACAGTTTTACGGATGCACCACCAACGAGCAAGCCATCGACTTCATCTTCACGCAAAAAATCATACGCATTCGCTCCATCAACACTTCCCCCATAGAGAATCGAGAACTGTGATGATTTAATTCCCGGCAATAAATCTGGCACAAGCGAGCGAATAAACACATGCATCGAAACCGCATCCGCTGGTTTAGCGGCAACCCCAGTCCCAATCGCCCAGACAGGTTCGTACGCAATCAGAATTCGCTCTTTATGACGCAAATGCAACCCCTTAAACGCACCTCGTAACTGACCAGCAACAACTTTCTGTGCTTCCTCTGTGCCTCCTGGCCTTCGGGCCTCCTGACCTTCCCCTACACACAAAATCGGAACCAACCCAACCGCCAACGCATGAATCAATTTCTTATTCACCATCTCATCGGTTTCTCCAAACAAATTTCGTCGTTCCGAATGTCCGAGCAACACATGTGTCACCCCTACTTCAGACAACATGCGCGAAGAAATCTCTCCGGTAAACGCTCCGTGATCTTCAAAATGCACATTCTGTGCCCCAAGAAAAACATGACTATGTGCAATAATTTTTCTCACCTCTCCAAGTGCCATAAACGACGGACACACAACCACCTCCGGCAACATTTTTTTTCCCCGCAACGCCAACAACACCCCACGAACAAGCGCAACAGATTCGCGTGTTCCAACGTTCATTTTCCAGTTTCCGATGATTGTTTTCATAGTCCTGCTGCCTTCAGAAATGCTTTTCCATTTTTGAATGGACCGATCGCTGCTACGGACATGCGTTTCAAATCTAAAATCTCTTTCGCTACTTTTTTTACCTCGCTCGCCGTCACTGCGTCAATCTCTGCCATACGCTCTTCTGGAGTTTTTGCTCTGTCTAGAATCAATTCTTGTCGTGCATACCAATCCGCACGATTGCTCGACTCTTCAAGCTTGAGTAAAATACGACCACGAAAATTATCCTTTGCTTCTTTAAGTTCACGCGTCGTTACGCCAGATTTTTTGACTTTTTCAACCTCTGCAAGAATCGTTTTCACTGCTTCTTTCAAACGCGATTTATCAAGACCGGATCGAATTTGAAAAACACCAACATCGTCGTACGAAGAATTTTCTGCACGGACGAAATAACAGAGACCTTTTCGCTCACGAACCGAAATAAATAGACGTGACGACATCGTGCCCCCAAGAATTGTTGAGAGAATTGCAACAGCGGCATTACGTGTATCATCCGCGCCAAACGACGGAAAACCAAGCGCGACCTGCAACTGATCAACGGGTTTATTCTGAACCATGCACGGGACGTCTGCATGAGAAGCACGATGTGTGTGGGGCACAAACGATGCTGGTTCTGACTTTGCTTTAACAGATCCGAACGTTTTTTTAATCAGAGCAAGTGTTTGTTTATTCACCTTCCCTGCAACCCCAATCACGATCCGGGACGGAGCATAATACGCATCGCGAAACTCAATCACCTGTTCGCGCGTCATGGTGCGCATCGTCTGCGGTGACCCTGCAATATCCCAGCCAAGCGTCGAACCATCAAACATAATTTGCTCGAGCAATTCTTCGACATGCATCATCGGATTATCGTGATACATGTTGATCTCCTCAATAATCACGCTACGTTCACGATCCATTTCAACCGGATCGTATTTCGAATGAAACATCATGTCGTGGAGCATGTCGACTGCGAGCGGCAACTTCCCTGCTTCGATCGTGATGTAGTATCCTGTATAATCTTTTCCGGTAAACGCATTATACTCAGCTCCAACCGCATCAAGTCCACGAGAAATATCGAGCGTGGTCGGTCGACGCTTTGTTCCTTTGAACATGAGATGTTCGATGTAATGCGACGCGCCATTGATCGCAGGATACTCATAACGCGAACCGACTTTGACTAACACAAGAACGGTCGCCGCCTCTGTTCCAGAAAATGGCAGCATATGCACTCGCATTCCATTGGAAAGAACGATTGGTTTTTTCATAGTTTTTGAGAGAAGTAATTTTCAAGTTCATCAATTTTTATACGCTCCTGCTTCATTGTATCCCGATCGCGAACGGTGACAGCCTGATCTGTGATCGTGTCAAAGTCGACGGTGATGCAGTAGGGAGTGCCAACCTCATCCTGTCGGCGATACCGTTTGCCGATAGATTGTGACGAATGATGATCAACTCTCCATCGTTTCGATAAACGTCCCGCAAGGGGAAGAGAAATCGACGTCAACTCATCCTTCTTTGACAATGGAAGAACAGCGATCTTCACGGGAGCCAAGCGATACGGAAATTTCATGACCACACGTACATCTTCACCCCCATCCGCGGTTGGTGCTTTTTCTTCGGTGTACGCGGACAAAAGAAGTGCGAGCAACGTTCGATCGAGACCAAACGATGGCTCGATCACGTGGGGAGTTAACTTGCGCTTGTTATCGTCGGGATCGGTATACTGCAAATTCTCCCCGCTAAACTCTGCATGCTGAGTTAAGTCGTAATCGGTGCGATACGCCGCGGCCGCGCACAACTCTCCCCAACCCCACGGGAAGGCGAATTCGATATCTGTTGTTCCTTTTGAGTAGTGAGATAACTCGTCCGCGGCATGATCTCGGAATCGCAATTCATCTGCTTTTAATCCGACCACCTCGGACATAAACGCCCATGTTTGTTTTTTCCAATCTTCAAATAACGGCTCCCAGGGAGTCGCTTCTGGATCGAAAAAATATTCAATTTCCATCTGCTCAAACTCCCGCGTGCGGAAGGTAAAATTTCCTGGAGTAATTTCATTACGAAACGATTTTCCAATTTGCGCGATTCCAAATGGCAAACGCATAAGCTGACTTTGTACGACATTTTTGAAATTTACAAAAATACCTTGTGCGGTTTCCGGTCGCAGATAAATATCTGCACCCTCACCGTCGATCACTCCTTGCTTTGTCTTGAACATGAGATTGAATCGCTTGGCCTCAGTCCAGTCAATTTTCTTACAGGCCGGACAACCAATTTTTTCTAACATCATGCGTGGTTGCACATCTTCAAGTTTAATTCCCGCAACCAAATCAACACCTAATTTATCTTCCAATAACTTATCTCCACGAAACCGCTGATGACATGCCTTACAATCCACAAGCGGGTCGGTAAACGAACCGACATGCCCCGACGCCTCCCACACACGCGGGTTCATCAATATCGCCGCATCAAGCCCAACCATATCCAAACGCTCATGCACAAACATCTTCCACCAAGCTTGTTTCAAATTATTTTTCAATTCAACTCCCAAAGGACCATAATCCCAAGAATTCGCAAGCCCCCCATAAATTTCCGACCCCGGAAAAACAAACCCCCGTTGCTTACAAAGCGCAACAATTTTTTCCATTGTGACCTGTTCAGACATAATCGTTCAATAATCTATTACAGAAACTCGTGGAGTATATGGGGGCGGAGGAACGGGGTCCCCGCTCACCGGAGCGAAGTCTCACCGTAACTGGACGAAGTGAGGATAGCGGGGTGTTCCGTAGCGGGGCCCCATATACGTCGGCCCCGTTGCCCCTCGTTACACCGTCATAATCTCCGCCTCTTTTTTATCCGCAATCGATTCAACCATTTCCACAAACTCTTTCGTAAGCTTATCCAACTCCTCAAGCATCTTAAACTTCACATCCTCCGCAATTTCATTTTCCTTCTCCTGCTTCATGACGGCGTCCCGACAAGATTCCCGTACTCCACGCAAAGCAATTTTTGTCTCTTCGCATTTTTCCTTCAAAATCTTGACCAATTTTTTTCGCGTTTCTTCTGTCATCTGAGGAAGGTTGATGCGTATGATCTGACCATCAACCGCCGGATTAACTCCGATGTCGGCATCGCGAATCGCTTTTTCGATCGTTTGCAGAAGCGACTTGTCCCACGGTTCGATGATGATCGTTTTTGCATCCTGCACCGTAATCGATGCGGTTGATTTTAATTCCATGTTTGATCCGTACGCTTCCACGCGAATATTCTCAACAAGTTGAGGAGAGGCTCTTCCAGTGCGCAACGAAGCAAGCTCATTGTGCAAATGATCGAGTGATGCTTGATAATCTGCTTTCTTTGACTGAACAAATGGATGCATAGAATTTGATACGGACCTACGAACCGCTACGGACCTACGAACCTGATTATTGTTTATTATTTTTCCGTGCTCATCACGCCAAGATAGATACTATTTGCATCGGATGGATCCAACAACATAGCCATAGGAGTGCGCGCGGAGGAAATTTTTGCTGTTGTCCAGGTGACGCCACTGTCGATTGATCGATAGAATGTCGTTCCAGATGCATACATGATCGTGGCTGTATTTGCGGTATCCATCGCGATCGAGAAAATTTCTACCTGTCCTGGCGCGGAAAGTAATGTGATCCCTTCCCAGGTTGAGCCAAAATCTTTTGATCGCAGAAGTCCGTAACCTGTCGCGGCAATAAGAACACTTCCATCTTTATTTTGCACGATCGTTGATACACTAGCTCCTTTTTTGAAATCTTTCAACTCATCGCTCACATGCGTCCATGTCACACCCGAATCGATCGTTTTGTAAAACCCACCACCCTCGGTTGCCACAAGCACAACACGACTATCAGCATTGTTCACCAAGATCCCTGTAACCGCACTTTTTCCAGCGAGCGACGACTGCCAACGCACCCCACCATCCTCACTTTTGAGGACATCTCCATTTGAAAGTCCCATCCACACAATGAGTGGATTATACCAATCAACGGCAATGCGACGCACACTCACATTCGTGCGAGTTTCAATGTATGCCTCTGAAGTGAACGATCGCAAACAATCGAATGACTTAAACAGTCGCTGACCTTTTGCAACGTAAACCGTGCACACATCTTTCGGATCAACTTCTATAGCAGAAATCGTTCCTTCCTTCAGTCCAGCTTCTCGAGGCTGTTGCCATGTTGTTGCTCCATCGATCGTATAAAACATTCCATGCTCAAAGCTCCCCGCATACAACGTTCGAGAATCTTGCGGATCGATTTCCAAATTGAGGATATTCGTCGAAGCGATAGAACCAACCCCAGAAGAAGAAACAATCGCTGCTTTCTGTGACCATGTCGCTCCTGCATCCAACGTTTTAAAAACTCCACCATCCGCTCCTGTAGATTTTGTTCCACCACCAAAGCATCCAGCGCCGATAAGCGCGAAGCTTGAAAAGAGAATAATGATTTTTGAAATGCGCATATGTTAAATAACGACGTGCTCGAGGGCGAGCTGAGGATTTATATTAAACTCCATTGCTTCTCTTGATTCGCGTATCCTGTCAAGGATTGGTGTGAACCGAGAATCTCCGTCCAGCATTCTATCACGAGCGACCTCTTCCCAGGTATCGAGGATTTTTTCGAGAGCGGAAGATTTGTCTGTTTCGGTTTTTGGAAGAAGGCTTGCAACAAGTCCTAAACGTTTTGGAAGTGAAGAAGACATGATTGTTTGAAAGGTCGCGTGCGCTGTTTCTCGTTGTGCTCGATAGGCACCATCTCGAATCAGTCGAAGGGCAACACCAGGACGACCACGAGACATCGTTGCTATTTTCATCGCTTCTTCTTGTTCAAGGCCTCGTGTGCGAAGTGCATCACGGATTATTTTTTCTGGCACAAGATGAAATCGCAGAATCTGACATCGAGACGCGATTGTTTCAGCAACAGACTCAACGGTTTCTGCGCGCAAAATAATGCAAGTATCTCCTCGTGGTTCTTCGAGAGTCTTCAGAAGTGCATTCGCGGCACTATCGGATAAATAATCCGCCTCTTCAATAAAAACCATTTTTTTTGATCCATCAAACGAAGTGAGGGAAAGCCTTTCACGCAGTTCTCGAATCTGCTCGACAGAAATCGAACTTTTCAATTTTTCTGTTTTTTCGTCAAAATTCCTAGCCACTTTAGTGGCGTCCGTACCCGACGGGACTAAAGTCCCTATGAACTCGCTCGTTACCGCACTCTTCCCCACGCCTTCTGGACCAACAAACAGGTAGGCATGCGCCATCTGTCCAGTTTCAATCTGGCGGGACAGGACAGAACAGACGTTTTGATGACCAATGATGGAGGAGAACATATCGGAAGGATTATAACACGTCTCATTAAACCTCCGACCATCCGACCCTTCAAACCTTATCTATTCCAGCTCATCCTGACACTTATATTTCTGTCAACCTAGCACAGAATCCACACTCCACTCTTGACAATTCCACCAAATTATGATACTATTACTCTCCGATAGATTGCAGTGGGTTACCTGATCGTACGAAGCGATCATGTGGCTCTCACAATTGATGGGGAGAGAGAACGCGCCTGCCCGCGCCCAACGGCAGAAAGACCGGTTTTTGTACACGTCTCTCTTTAGATACGTACAGAAACCGGTTTTTTGTTCCACCCCCCCCAACTACTTCTTATCCCTAGCAACCTGGAGGAGAGAGATAAACATTCTTCCTACGCCCTCGGGCCGCGGAAGATGTGGGTCCTAAATGCACTGCCTTGGCCTCGGCTAACTCAGTGCATACCAACTGGATCCAAGAGACTCGATTCGAACCGTGCTTGCACGTCTAGAAACCGAGTCTCACCACGCCTCTAGGTTGGTGAGGATAAGTAGGCCAGAGCGGAATGTATGTCTGTAAAAGGCATCCATCCCGCTCTGGCCACTATTCGACACTCCGTCGATTACGCCACTACAGGAGCTTTCACCATGGAAACGACCCAAATTGTCTGGATTGGCAAGAACGAGCGCAATGTTGTCGAGGCCGCCATTCGTCACTTCGGTGGCGTCCTGGTGAACCTTTCGCGGAAGGAAATCGTGGGCTCCCCCGAGTCTGTGATCCTCTTCACGAGCATCCTCGACTCGGCCCTCGAAAGCCGTTGTGGCAACGAGGAACGGATCGCGCGCGAGAACTTCTCGGACTGCCAAAACCGTGGCATTCGTGTCACGAAGTACCAGGTCTGCGAACAGCTCCGTACCGCGCAGGAAGACCTCGCAAAGTTCCGCGGACGCCTCGAGGAAGCCCGCGCCGCCGACCAGAAGTGGAAGGCGGAACAGGACGCGGCCAAGGCGGCGAATGTGGCGACGAGCGCCCCCGCCGAGCAGGTGGTCGAGTCGACGGGGACGGAGGGGTAGAACCTTCGTAACCGTTCTCTCGGAACCGAGTCAGGCCAGCGTAGAGGGAGACGAGCTCCTTCCGCTGGCAAAGTCGTGATCGTAGGGTTGTAACCCGGACACGCTGCGTCGAGCATGATTCCGTCTCGTAAGAGACTGTCTCCAAGCTCACCGATGGCACGCGAAACTGAAGCCATCAAACGGTAAGGGGTACCGAATGTTCGCAAGAACGATAAACCCTTGGAGCTGATCCCAACTCTGATCAGCATCCTCTTCCTCCGTCGAAAATCCTCCTGGCTCGCAAGAGTCGTGTGGGAGTATTGACGGCGGAAGAGGGTGAAGGAGTCCCCGCGCTTCTCTGATGCAGGAGCTGAACGCTCGTGTTTCAAAGAAGCGCTGTCAAGGACGAAGCGCCACAGTTCTGTAAGCTCGCGAGTGCGAGCTGAATCCCAAGCTCGGGAACAACTGTCCAAACGAGTGCCCCCCGTAGGAGTCCACCATGTTGCACGAATCTGAAGCTCGCTCTGCGAGCAGTGTCGAAGAGCGTCGCGAAGAAATCCGTAGCGGAGTCGTTGCACTCAGTGCACACGGCAACGTACGGCAGGATCGAGCCGCGCTTCGGAGTGAGTTCAAGAAAGCCGGTCTGCTCGTCAAGTACGAGGAGATCCGCGGAAGGACGAAGCTTCTCGAGATTCCGATCGAGGAAATTCAATCCATGCTCGAAGTGTATCGCGCCGACCGCAAGGCGGCATCCGATCGGCTCGAGCAAATGGCGGCGGCGGCCAGGATCGAGGCCCCCGTGGCCGAGATCGTGATCGAGGCCGCAGCCGAGGAAACTGGCGTCCAGCTCCTCGAATCCGAACAGGCCCCGGCACGTTTCATCGAGGACGAGGCGGAAGCTTCGGCCCCGATCGAAATGCCGGAGGAATCGGTGGTGGTCGCAGAAGTGGTCACCGTGGCCTCGATCGAGCAACCCGCTCCGACCCCGAGCCGGCCGAGCATCCAAGATGCCGTCCGGAGTCTGGCGATCGCGGCGCTTGCGTCGCGAACCCAGAACGGTGGTGGTGGAAAGCCTCCTTCGGCTCCCCCAAAGAAGGAGCAACCGCCGGAGGAGATGGTGACGTGTACGGCGAAAGGATGCCAGACACACCAGATCCGGTTGGTGGATGCGTTCGTTCCACCGATCTTCCCGGTCCAGCAGAAGCTCGGGATCGGTGACCGCGATCCGACCCGTGAGGAACTCATCTCCGTCGCGGGTTGCCAACTCGCGAGTCGAGACACAAGCTACAGGTGGTTCCCCCTGCTCGAGGCGATCAAGGCGATGGCGGCCAAGGCGAAAGCTGAGTCCGAAGCAAACATCAACAAGATCATCGAAGGTGGCGGAAAGATCGGCGGACTCTTCCGCGAAGCCAAGATCGCCGGGAGGACGGACTCGAACGCTCCCAAGCGTCAGGATCCGCCGAAGGCCGCACCGCAAGTGCAGGCTCCGGCCAAGCCGCGAGACGACGGGCGAAAGCTCGAAGGTTTCGGTGGACTGGACGCAGCCTTCAAGAAGGCGCGTGAAGTCACGCCCGGAATGGTGCAGTCGGAGAAATCCGGCGGTTCCAAATCGAAGCGTGATCGTCAAGCGGACAAGGCCAAAGGCAAGAAGAAGTAATTCTTCTCGAACGGGTTTGTGCATAAGCCCCGTGATCACGTCTCGCACGTGGTTCAAGAGAATGCTCCTCGTCATGGAGGTCAATGACAAATGGACTGCTGGGTGAACGCGGAACTCCGCTAGTAACCCAGACTTCCTCAAAGCGCTGGATCAATTATCCAACCCTTCGAGGAGGTCGCGACAGAAAGCGAACTCCATTAGTCAGTACTGCAAAGCAATCACGCTGTGCAGAGCAAGGCGACTGCCACACCACACCGCTCCCCATATTTCCGGGACGCAAAGGCATCGCTGAAATAGCCCATCCTCACGTTCGCGGGAATCGCGGTCGTGTTCTCTCTCATGATCGGAGCGTTGTTCTACGTTCCCATCACGATCATTTCTTCCACCCTCACCCAACAACTCGCCTCTCGATAGGCGAAAGGAGATTCATGTCCCGAATCAGCTCTTGGCGCGGTTTCGACGGCTCGTGCCGTCCTCTGAAGATCGGTGACGGCTCGATCGTCGCACGTTCGAGAACGATGATCTGTCAGAGCGACTCACGTCCCGGTGAAATCGAAGTGAAGCTCGTGCCTGAGCCGCAGCGTCGGTCGTACGTCGAGCACTACGACAGCGGGGTCATCGCAGGTGGCAACACGGTTACCGAAAGCATGACCGTTTCGAACTGGTTCTTGCCGTCGCCCCAGCAAACCAAGTCGTGGAAAGACACGACTCGTGCATCGCGACAGTACGCGGCGTAAACCGACTCTGGGGAATCTCGTAACACGAGCTCTTCCCCACCCCCTCACTACGAATTTTTCCTGCGAACTACAAATCTCCCACATATCATACAAATAGCAACAAATTTCAACGAACCATTCGTAGTAATACGTAGCTATTTGTAAGATGTGTAGCCGATTCGTTATTCGCAGAAAAAATCTCAGAAAAAATTCGTAGTGAGGAGGTTCTCACATGCTCGGAGGAGAGAGCAAACCGGTTCGGTGCTTTAAAACACTGAATCGGGGGTTGCCAAATGTGTGGACTCGGACCTAGGTCTGACTCCCCCCATACGCCCGACAACCATGGTGCACACTCCTCGCAAGAGAAGTCACTGCATCCCTTGCCTCCGAACATGTGGGATAAACCTCGTGGTTACACCCACTGAGTCTCTCCCCTCAACAAAAATCCGCCATAAGGCGGATTTTTGCTTTGCAGAGCTCTCTTTGGGTCTCTCCCCTGTCTGAATAGTTCATTTGTGCCCCCAAGACCCTCCAGTCATATACCCAGAGGGTTTTGGGAACTGACAAGAGTAATGGAAATGGAAAGATTTGTCAAGTAGAGCCAGATTATCTGGGACAGAATTAGATAAATCAATGGAATTAAAAGGGAAATTGGAGAAATTATCTGTCAGAGCTAGCTGGATTAGACCTCCAATGACCTTGACAAATCCTAGGCTTTTTGATACAGTGCGTCCTCGCTACGGTGAACTTCGTCGATCTTGGGGGAGGACATTGTAGAGAGTGACAAGGAGGACGGCATGCAGATGCCTCAAACAGAAGCAGGTCGTTCTCCGATTACTCGGAGTACAACATGTTTCTTCTACAGGCCGGACTTGTTCCGGAAAATCGTTCCCGTCAACTTGACGGATCCCCACCCCGATCGGTCGACACGGACAGTTCCCGCGACCTTGACGACGCCGACGCCGACGCCGACGACACGGCTGGCAGTCCAATCTGGTCGATGTGCTCGTCCGAGATGGACGACGGCGAAGCGACCAATCGATCCGAGACTGGATCGAAGGATGCCGACAGCTCGCTCGACTGGACCAAAATTCGAATCCCTGCTCGCGAAGTAGCCGAGCCAGGGGACGAAGAAGGAACCGCGCTGTATGTCCATGGCGAGAATCAGTCTCAAGAAATCGGAATGCATCTCGGCTTCCTCGGTCCCGGGTGCGCACCCGTGAGCGGTTTGCTCGAACTACTCCGACATCGAGATCCGCGTACGTTCATTCCCGTACAATTCTAGGTCGAATCCTCCTCCCCAAAAAAGGTACGCCTCTGCACGTACCTCTCTCTCCTCGACGGCTCTCAGCGAAAAGAAAACGCATGAGCCGTTTTTTATTTCTAAGAGACCTCTGCAAAAGTCCAGTACGAGGCCAAATCGAGTCAGATTCGTACTGGGCACATGAACGATTTCGAGGTGATATGCAGATATCATTGAGGAATCGTGAATGTGTCCAGTGCGAAGATGGCCGATTTGGAGCCGTGCTGGACTTTTGCAGAGGTCTCCTAAGACTTTCGAACAGGATATTCTTCTGCCCCTTTCCACGCGAGTTCAAAAAGCGAACGAAATCCATCAGCCATTTCCTTACTTGTAATGACAATCGCCAAAATGGCTGACTTGAGAGAATACATACAGATTGTCGTCCCACGGACAGTAATTTCCGCTTCGGTAGGAAAAAGATTTGGTGGCAAAATACGCATCTCCATGTTTGGTAATTTTGGAACGCGATCGACATGCAGTGAATCCATTGAAATCAGGATTCGATAAGGAATTGCTTGGGCTGCCATTTCTTTTAAATGTTCGTTTAATCCTTCCGCAAGTTCGTCAGCAGGTGTTGCTGGTTGAAACGGAGAAAACTGAATAATCTCCCCGTCGAGCTTTCGAAATAATTCTCGCACCGTATTCACTCCCTCCATCCCTTCCATATACCGAATCTGCGGCTTTGCTCCTTCGGCGTTATACAGTGCCGCGAGCATCGGGAATGTTTTTTCAAACTGCTCTTCTTTGCTTTCAAGATCTCTTCGCTGAACTCGCAACACAGCGCGCAACCGTTCCGGCGACTCCGAAACATAAAATCGTTTCTTGCCGCGCACAAACGAACTCATGAGCCCACGGTTCATGAGTGATTCGATCATCACATAGGTGGTTGCCCGATTCACCTTTCCTTTATGACAAATATCCTGCACAGGAGAAGGTCCAAGTTCAAGCGAGGCAAGATACACCGACGCTTCTTTTTCTGAAAGACCAAATTGTCCGAGTTCTTGAATGAGATTCGACATACAGATAAAGCAGGGGTCCTGGGATGTACAGATCTGTACAAGATATACAGATGTACAGATTTGATTATTTATTTTGTAAATTGACGACGCGTTTAATTTTCACTCCGTGAAGAGTGAAGTTTGCAAGTAGTCCGAGATGTAAACCTGAATAGAGTAAATACTGATGAACTTGCTCTATATTCCTTCGTGAAAAATACTCACCAACTTTCAATTCGAGAACGATCTTTTCATCAATCAAGAAATCAAAATAGAGTGATCCTACAACTTCATTTTTAAACCTCAATGGAAAGTATACCTGTTCCTTAAACTTGAGGCCAGTGTGTGATAAGGCAACTGCAATCGCTCGTTGATAAGTGTTTTCCTTTAATCCAGGACCCAATTCATTATAAACTTCAAATAGAACTCCGTTTATTTTATAACTCAGGTCTTGATAAACAAACTCCATACGGATTCGTTGTTACGGGATGTACAGAAAAAGTACAGATATACAGATGTGCTGATCCGAACAGGTCAATAAACAACTCTTCACATCTGTACATCTGTATATCTGTACCACTGTATCCGATCTGTACATCCCAGGACCCCTGCCATGTCTACACCCGCCGCAACGTTTCCAAAACAATCTTTGCAGTCGCATCCCAGGAATATGCTGCGGCACGCTCAAATCCTTTCGGTCGCAAGGCTTGTCCGATTGAAGGATCTGCCGCGAACTGCATAAGGATTTTTCCCCAAGCTTCTGGTTCAGTTGGTTTCACAAAAATCGCCGCGTCTTGCAAAACCTCTCGATGCGCACCGATGTCAGAAATAATGAGTGGCGCGCCGCATGCGGCGGCTTCAAGGGGAGGAACACCAAACCCTTCGTACCAAGATGGAAAAAGAAACGCGGTCGCTGCATTCATAAGAGCAGCATTTTCTGTTTCAGGAAGATAGCCAAGATACTTGATCGCTTGTTTCGCATTTGACCGTTCAACATACGTTTTGATTTCAGAAAATTTAAATCCGGGTGAGCCAACAAGGACGAGTTCAAACGGATCTCCAAGCCCGCGACTTGCTTTGAACAGCTCAAACGCGCGGATAATGGTCTTCACATTTTTCTTTGCATCCATGCGTCCAACATACAAGAAAAAATGCCGTCCAAGACGATATTTCTGTAACACCGGAGCAATCGCAGATTCGTCCATCGGACGGTACACATTGGTATCCACCGCATTCGGAGCAACGACGATCCGATCCTGACTCACCTTAAACAGCTCAATCATCTCTCTCTTCGTAAACTCCGAAACACAAAAAATCTTCGCCGCACGTTTCACCATGCGTTTCATCTCTCTTTCCTGTCGTCGTCTATCACCTGATTCATACACCGACGCAACACGCCGAAATCCCACGTCATGGACAACCCCCACTCGCTTCCCACACAATGGGAGTCCTTGCGCAGGCACGAAAAGAACATCTGGCTTCCGTCGCCACATTTCCCAACTCACTCTCCCCTTCATCCATCCAAACGGCAACCACCATTTCAAATTCTCCGAAGAATAAAAAACAACCTTCTCGCCATCTGCAAGCGACTGTTTCTTAATCGCCTCAATGAGATGGTACGCATACCATTCAACCCCAGAACGATTTACCTTTTTCGTCGAACTCTCATCAATCGCAATCGTAGACATACATTACGCATTATCAATTATCACCTTCACGCGTTCTCGTTCCTCCGGATCGCCAATTTTTGGAAGAACAACATTCTGAATCGCTTTTTTCAAGTTAGGCTGATGCGCAATTTCAAGCGCAATGTCGGTTGTTTCGCGCATGGAAAATACAAACTCGATCGGGTCATTGGATGCACCCGTGCGAAATGCTCGATAGGCATCACGAACACGAGAAGCGGTTTTTATAATTTCGCGCAATTTTTTGCATGCTTCCACCCGTGGAGCGGTTGCATGACGATCACCGCCAGCCGTGCGATTGTTATTGATCGTGAGATCCCAAAGCGCGGCAAATGCCTCCGCGGAAAGATCGGAAAGTCCGGGGATGTATTTCGCGAGCACCGCCGCTTCATCATGGGCAAAGGCATTATTGCGACGCTCTGGTGGATAATCCACTGGCTTAAACCGCGCGCGCGACTTTACTTCCTGTGCAAGCGGCTTAACCCCGAGATAATTTTGTGGGTTCATGGCCCCGACAAGCAAAACGCTTGGATGCGTTTTAATCACGCGACCGTCTGGTAAATTCAGACAGCGTCGATAATCGAATAATGGATTGAGCATTTTGGTGACGCCAGGCGGAAGGGTGTTGATTTCATCAAGCATGATCACACAACCAGGAGTTTGAAGCGCGGTGATCAGTCGCGAGTCCACTGTGTACGTTCCACGCGATGGTTCAAATTTGAACGCGTATGTGAGATCTTCCTTTTCCGTCTGAAAATTGCAAGAGAAGGTGAACACTTCGCGATTGGTAAAATGCGCAAACATATCAATGAGCACATTTTTTCCCACGCCTGCTTCCCCTTCCAAAATCAAAATTTTTTCCTGATTTTCCATTTGAGTTTTGAACAACCGCGCGATGCCGGAAAGTTCTGATCGAAAATGCGGAGTGAGCACCCACCGTTCGTCAAACCGCGGAACTTCTCGTTTGAGCGCGTCGAAAAATGTCCGAGCGTTTTGTTCGAAGGCGCGAATCGTTGCCTGCGTGTCTTCGTTAAACTCATCGATCGGCACCGCGCCAACCGCTGGTTCGAACCGACGACCAAACGAATCTTCGAACACGAGCCGACCGAACGCGCTTCCTTCGGCAATGGATTCGATCTTTGGTCGCCACACGGTTTTGGGAGCATGAAACACCGGAAATTTTGCCTCCCCAAAATCGACTTCTTCCCCATGTTTGGGAATGTGCAGAGTGTCGCGATGAATAAAATCACGTCGCTTCTCCTTCAGCCATGTTTCAAACCGTTGATCTTCATCGCGCCGCAAATCATCAGGAAGTCCGACCACAACCGCACGAAACCGCTTGACAAGCGGGTTTCCAGAAAGCCAGCGATCGATCACGCGCGGATCAGTCACCTGCGTGTCAAACGCAGATTCAATCTCGCGCAGAAGTTCTCGAGCCTGCTCCACCCGCTCGGCTTGCTCCACCCGACGCTGTTCTTCCTCGCGCATTTCCGCTGAGCGCAATTCCGTTTCTCTTCGCGCGATCACTTCTTGTCTCTTCCCTTTCCATTCGGAAGCAGTCTCGCGACCAAGCAAACTGAATGCTCCTTCCAGTCGGAGCGCTTCCTGCGAGCCTTGCATTTCGGTCAGCTCTTCGCGTGTCGCCGATTCACGAACAGCGGCGCTCCATTCATCAAACAACGACGGGAGCAAATCTTGAATCGTTTTTCGCTCGCGCGCAATCACTTCTGCCTGACGCATTTCGATCTGTTTCAATCGTTCGTCAACCGCCTTGCGAGCCTTCGCGTCGCGCAGTGGAGTCGTCCGACGAGTCGCCCGTAATTCCGATACGATCCGATCAAGATCCATCAATTGGTCTGGTCCTGACACAGAATCAAGCAGGGTCTCTGCTTCGACGGCCAATGTGTCCAGTCGATCTGTTTTCATCTGCGTGTCGCGAGCAACCAACCGATCTTTTACCCTGTCAAATACCGAAGGATACGCCTTCCATTCATCCTCTTTTGCCATTGATTCCATCTGCGCCCCGATCGCATTCAGTTCGTCGGTTGTCGTCGCGTCTTGAATCGCCGTCCCAAAAATCCCATCCAGTTTTTGTTTCAGCTCATCGATCAGCGCGGTTTCCTCATCCGCGGCCGGGGTTGTCTTTTTAATATTAATCCCCTTTTCCAATCGCTCTCGTAATAACCGTAACTTTTCCGTCCGTTTCGCACGCGCTCCTTCAAGTCCGCCTTTCGGGTATTCCGCAAAATTCGTATTTGCCAAACGGAGACGATCCTTCTCATCAATAAAATACAGATTCCCAACGCTATCCAAATCCATCGTGGATTTCACCCCCTCAAGTTCATACGCCACGCGCATGGTATCTTTTTCCAAAACCTTGAGCGTTGATTTCCCCGCCACCTCAACGAGCACAAGAAAAAAATTCCCGTTCTGATCAAAAGTAAAATCTTTCACGATCCCCTGAAACGGTAAAACAGTCCTCTCCACATCCGGCGCCATTCCAAGCGTCAGTTTTTTTGCATCCATTTTGCAAACTTGATT
This sequence comes from Candidatus Uhrbacteria bacterium RIFOXYB12_FULL_58_10, assembly GCA_943359455.1. Taxonomy (GTDB): domain Bacteria; phylum Patescibacteriota; class Patescibacteriia; order UBA9934; family GWF2-40-263; genus YC12-FULL-57-11. Next base: position 46,473 of record CALRHL010000002.1, on the reverse strand, counting down.
CGTTCCTTGATCAAGATAATACAAGACTCCATCCGTCACCCGATCAAACACAAAACCAACCGCAGAATCAGAAAACAACCGATCCCCCGTTTTCACATTCACAATATTAAACACTCCACGCTCGCAACTCGCGGCAACATCCGTTCCAGGAACTGGCGTCCCGCGCGTGGTTGTTAAAAATTCCTTTACCGCCGCAGCCTCCCCAATCGGGCTTGCATCGAGCTTAAAGGGATAACATCCCTCATCCATTTTTTTTGGATTTATCGCAACCCCTTTTTCTTCTGTTGGATAGCTTACGGCATTTGTACCATCAGACAGGACAAATACTTTTCGAGTTGAATCCGAAGAAATTGAAACTTGAGGATAAAATAGGATGAAATTACGATCAGACGCAACGTCTGTGTTGCATTGGTAACCATTAGGAAATCGTGAATCAAATCTTTTTATCAAAAAACGTATCTGTTCATCCGAAAAACTAGGAAATATTTTTTTAATAAAAATATTGATTGATTTGTAACTCACTTCATTTAGATTCTGATGTGATGGATAGATGGACCCCAGTCCTCTCATTGAACCTTGAGCTATTTCCAGCACTTTCGATGTATAAAACTTTTCAAAAAAACCCGAGGGAAACTCGTCTTTGACTGGCTTCCCAGTTGCGTCATAAAGCACGTACTGAAAAAACTGATCACGCAACTGATAGGCGAGAACGAATTTATCGGTGACGGCGATATCGTAGGTGATTGCCTTTTCGTTTCCTTCAAACACCTCTGGTGGTTGGACGGTGATTTTAACTTCAACCGCATCCCGGTCGCGAACCGGTTCCTGGTCCTGGGGAGGTGTTTGTCCACGGGCTGGGTCTGGCATACGAATATTAAAACGTTTCGAGGATGTTTGTTTTAAGGATGCGTTGTAAGACGATGCGCAGGAGTCGAAACGCTTCGGTTGGGAGCGTTTGAAAATCTTCGGCAACCGCGACATGTCGTTCGCCGAAAATGACGGCGGAGGCCTGTTTGTCGGAAGCGGAACCGCTCAACAACAAATTCAAAATGGTGTGCGATTTTTGCATGCGCGATACATACTCGCCAAGTGCGGGCCCGACCATGGGGCCTGCATTTGCGCCGCTATCCGAGATCACGATCACCGCTCCGTGACATCCGGGATATTCGCGTTTGGCAGAATTCATTTCTTTCATGGTTTCCAATAGCCCGGACGCCATGTCGGTGGAACCGCCCGACGCGTTTGTCTTTCGCATGAGACGTGGTTTGGCTTTTACGGTTGGATCGTCCCATCCTTCGTCAAATGATACCACTTCTTCCACCTGATCGCCGAATGCCTTGATGGCAAACGGAATATCAAACCTCGCAAGCACGCGCGCGAAAAAGATCGCGGTTTTGCGAGACTCCTGCATTTTTTGTCCTTGCATGGAGCCGCTGTTATCGATAAGCAGTGTCACAAACAGTTTCGGATCGTTTGATTCCCGCAGTTCGCGACGACGAAATATCCGATAATCCTCAAGCGGCGCCCGCTTTAACAATGCCCGCTTATTTATCTTGCTCCCCGTGTAATATTCCCCTTCATGCACCATCTCTCCGCGCTTTGGCAGATAGGCTTCCATAACCTTCATAAATCGTTGCACCGCGGATTCCATGAAAAGCTCCAATGCGCGAAACTCGCGATAGAGCTCGCGATCTTCCTCGTTGTCTGGATCAAACCCGGCCTTTTGTATCTCGGCACGCTCGCGTTTCTTTTTTTCTTCCTCACGAATCTGTGCAAGCCGTTCCTCATCTGCACGAGCGTCCTCCACTGCTTTTTTCTGCTCTTCTTGCACTTGCGCATCCACATGCTCATCGACCGCCTTCTTGATCGCTTCCCCCCCCTTCTTGTCTTCCTGCTTCATGGTGAGCGTTTGCTCCCCTGTTTTTGGATCTTCTTCAAACTTCAAACCAGTCGGTAAACTTTCATTTGCCGCCTTTGCCATTTTTTTGTCGAGTGATTTCTTCGCCGCATCTTCTAATTTTTTCCGATCCGCTTCCGACAGCTGACGAATAGCCTGTTCAAGTTGTTCTCGCAAATCTTTAGGAAGTGCGCTTAGGTCAATCTCATCATCCATGCGTCCTTGCGCAGAACCTTCCTGCGAAAGTTTTTGCCGTGCCTCCGTGTTCGAGTTTTTTTGCCGATTCAGTTCATCTCGAACAGCTTGTTGAAGTGACTCACCTCCGGGTGTTTGTCCAGACGATGGAGCAGGTTTCGATCCACCAAGCCCAAGCATGTTGCGAAGTTTATCAATCGCGCCTTGCACGGCACCTTGCGCTCCTCCCTGTCCCTCACCACCCATCTCTCGCATCTTCTGTTTCATCTCTTCCTGTTTTTGCGCCTCGTCAACGAGTGGCTTTACTGCTGGCCAGATCTGTTCTTGCATCACTTTGTGCGATTTCTCTGCGGTCTCCGCTGCGATATACGCATCCGCCGCAGAACGAATCTTTTCAAAAATTTCCAACACCTTTTTATCTTGAATTTCAGCAATAGGTTCACCTGTCAACCAATAATGAATCACGCAAAGACCAAGTTGACGCAATGGCGTTTGCGTATGAATAAACGCGCGTGTTTCCGGAAGCCACTTTCGATACAACGCAGACAAACTTTCTCGCACCGCATCAGATCCGGCAATTTCACGATTATTCACCCATGGGTCTTCGAGCGAATTCCACACAAATGCCCATGCACTTGGCATGGATCCTTCTTGTTGTGCGAAACGTTGACCTTCAAAAAACAACCGATAATCGGTGTGATTCGCATGTCCTACTTCGTGCCGAATGACACCAATGGCTTCATCCTCCGACATCTTCCCTTCAATATCCTTGATATCGTAATACAGTCGTCGCGGTTGAAGGTCTTCTGTCGTTAAACCTAATACATCCGTCTATCCTTTAATATATGCTTCAATTTTTGGATAAACGCTCTCATCCACTCCACACGCCCATCCACCACTTGGCGATGGGTAGAGCTCCATTTTATATTGTCTCGCAAACACGCGAGCAATAAAAACAATGCGTTCTTTTAGTCGTGCGACTTCCTGCGGTGTACGTGCCTTCGGTGGATTTTCATGGATCCCAAAAACATCAAGAGGACGAGTTGCTTGCGCTCTCGCATCGAACACCGTGTGTCCTGTATCTCGTTGTGAAAAATCCCCCATACAGAAGGAACTCTAACTCGTAAAAATCGATCTCTTGTACGCTTCCAAATTCTCAAGTGCGATGCCGGTTCCTTTTGCCACACACATTTGTGGATCTTCGGCGACGAATGTTGGGACGCCGGTGGCTTCGGCGATAAGTGTATCAAGATTTCTGAGTTGAGACGAGCCACCAGAGAGCATGATGCCTTTGTCCATGACGTCTGCAGACAGTTCTGGTGGGGTTTTGTTGAGCACTTCTTTTACGGTGGCGATAATACCGTCGAGTTCGTGTTGGATGGCGGTCGTGACGTCGTCGGATGAGACTTCGACGATTTTTGGTAGGCCTGTAATCATGTCTCGTCCTTTAATTTGCATGAAAAGTTTGTCCGGCATGTACATCGCCGAACCGATTTGAATTTTGATATCTTCGGCGGTTCGTTCTCCAATCGCGAGACCGTACTTGCGACGAACGTATTCGGAAATCGCGGCATCGAGTTTTACGCCCCCGATGCGAACAGACTCAGACGCCACTATTCCACCGAGTGAGATGACGGCCATTTCGGATGTTCCACCACCAATGTCGATAATCATGTGACCAGACGGAGAGCCGATTGGAATGTTTGCGCCGATCGCGGCAACGATTGGTTCTTTGATGATGTACGCGGCTTTAGCTCCAGCGGAAAGTGTCGCGTCGATAACTGCACGACGTTCTGTTGAAGTAATTCCACCAGGGACCGCAACCATCACTTCAGGACGAAACAAACGTACTCCTCCTAATGCTTTATTAATAAAATAACGAAGCATTGCTTCGGTTGTTCGGTAATCGGCAATGACGCCGTCTTTCAGTGGTCGACGAGCAACAATCGTGTCTGGTGTGCGACCAATCATGTCTTTTGCTTCCTTCCCCACTGCCAATACTTTCTTGTCCGCATACGACACCGCAACTACAGATGGTTCATTGATAATAATACCTCGTTTCGGGACATAAACGAGGACAGAGGTCGTACCAAGGTCGATAGCGATTTTCTTTTGGAACATAGATAGAACGGGTACAGGAGGCCAGGAGGCTTTGAGCCGGAAGACCGGGAGGGGTTTTTCCTCTGGGCCTACAGGCCTATCTCGAAACTCAGGTCTTGATCAACTTTTGTATTCAACCGATACACATCATCTCCCCATTCTCCTCGATCTTCTGGAATCTCTGCGTGCATGACATTCTTATCAAAATCAAGGTCGAGCGTCAACTGATTATTTTGCGCGCCAATTTGTTTAAGGACAGTGAGTTCATACATCCCGTTCTGAATCTGTGTAACAACTTCTGGAGCGAGGAGATATTCAAATGTCAGCAAACGACTTTCCCCTGGCTCGATAGAAATGAACGTTCCAAACGAGGTAAGTCCAAGGTCGTTCGCAACATCCACTGGTCCTTTGGCACCTGTTGGATTATGAAGCGAGTCATTGAGCATGGAACCTTCCACATTTACAAGCTCTGATCCATCTGGAACGTACAATCGCGTGTACGTTCGATACCGAGTTGTTTTCCAATCAAATGACCCTGTGTGCGTATAGCGAATGGTTGTCCGACCAACATATTCTCCACTCGTATTTTTAAAAATCTCGTACCGCATCGCTCGTGAAACTTTTGGATCTGATTTTAGACTCGCAAGATTTGCATCCACAAGAAGTTGAAGGTCACCTGTTGATGGCACAATACGACCTCCCCATCCTACTTTTGTAAGCGTGTCCTCAACATCCTGGTTTCCACTCATGAAGACGAGTTGTTTTTCTTGAATGAGCGTTTCGAAAACAGAGATCAGTCGAGATGCATCTGTGAGAGAAAGCGAAAACAGTCTTGTTTTTAATTCATTCATGAGATCCGCAATGATTTCCTTGCGCTGATGTTCAGGGACACCATCTCCAATGTACTGAACTTCTACTTGATACTCGAGCTTGTCCGTTACATTGTCCGCAGAAAACGTTTGGCTTCCTATTGTAATTGGACCTGTTACTCCAAGCAGTGCTTGAATAATATTTGGCGTCAATCCAATAACCCCATCAAACGTTTGCGATGAAACACCAGCGACTGCTCGTGTTTCTGGTGTGACAGACGCGAGTTCGAGTCCATACAGGCGAAGTGCTTCCTGTGCACTCACCGCAAAGTCTGGAGACCAGTTGGCATCGCGAAAAAACCAATTGCTCGTTGCATTGTATCGTCCAAGTGGTGCGGGTGGATCTTGCTGATACGACCCTGCTATTTCCGCAAGTCCATCGATCGCATAAGAATCACCTGTTTCGAGAACAGTAATATCTCCGTTCAGCATTTTCAATACACCAAACGTTCCGATAAATCCTCCACCTGGTCGCAATTCTGTATTGTTCAAAAGCAACACAAGGTGTGTGCGCTCCTCTCCAAGTCCCGCAAGTTCTGGAAGCAGTTCGGAAACGATAGAAAGTGTACGAATCATTTCTTGTGCTTGTGCAAGCTTTTCATCAAGTGGAATGAGAATGTCTGCAAGAGGTCCGATCAAATCTGAAGCGTGAATCTGTTCAACGTCTGAACGAGCAATCGCGATCTGAGCAGAAAGCAATTGCAGATCGGGAGCCGCAGCAGCGAGACGCTCAAGAACCGCCTGTTTTGTTTCACTTGAAAGATCATCAAAGGTCGCCGTAGGAAGAATCCCTTCTGACATATCATTCAATTCCTGCATCGTAAACCCAGCCAATCGAACAAGTTCCGCACCAAGATCCACGATCGATTGCAACGCGTCGATAATACGCGTTCCAGAAACAATGAGCGTTTCAATCGCATTCACCTGATTCGAAACCCATGGGATAACCTTTGCACTCGAAAGCAACACGAATCCACGCTCTGCGGAACTAAACTGATCACCTGCTTCAGCTAATTCCGTCGAAGCCCTTTCAAAATCAAGTTTCATGGCTGACTCCCGCGCCCGAACAAGAGCATCTCGTCCATCAAGCGATGCGGCGATCACCTGTCCAGAAGCAAAAAGAAGCAGGAGAAGCCAAGCAATGAAAAGAACGACAACCCCCATCCAAGCAAAATGAAACATCCGCCGTTTTTGATGCGCGCGATGTATCTTTTCTGGTTCGATTTGATGAAGAAAATTGATGGAGTGACTCACACTTTTTTATGTTTCTTAAAATAGTATAACGCACTTTTGATTTGAATGCGCGTGAGGGGATGAAAGAGTTGTTGGAGAAATCCGCCGTCTGCGGTTTCACGGCGGTGATAGTGAATGAGTTTTGACGTGGGATGGTAGATGACTTTCCATCCTGCATTCCAGAAACGGCGACACAGATCTTGATCTTCGAAGTACATAAAATACGCTGGATCGAATCCCCCAACTTGGTCGAGCACTTCTCGACGAATAAGCATTGCGGCACCGAGGAGATAGTCGACCTCTCTTGTTTGTGCATGATCCCAGTCAGCCATCACATACGCATCGAGATGTTGACGAACACTTTTTAGTCGACGGATAAAAGGAAGGCGTCGATAGAGAACCGTTTTAGGCTCCATAAACTTGTAACAACTGTACTGTAGCGTCCCATCTGGATTGTGCAGCTGTGGACCGACCATTCCAACATCTTTATGCTCATCAAGATAACGAACGAGCTCTTCAAACGCCCCCGGCAAAACAATGACATCTGGATTGAACACTAAAATGTATCGACCTTGTGACTCCTTAATCCCCAAATTCATTCCGTTTCCAAACCCGATATTTTTTCGATGATCAATTACTTTTACCGTCGGAAACTCCGTGCACATTTTCGTCGTTGTCCCCGATGGATCGTTTTCTACGACAATCACTTCATAGGACAAGACCGGTGCAACACGAAGAATCCCCTTGAGTGTCTGCCGCACAAGGCGATGGTTTTTATAACCGATGATGAGAACGGAGAGATCCATACAGAACTGGGCAGTAACCACCCCTTAGCCCCTCCTTGAAAAGGAGGGGAACAGATTTTGAGATAATCTCCCCTCCTTTTCAAGGAGGGGTTGGGGGTGGTTACGGGTATTTCGTAAACCGTTTCTTGAGCATCCTTGGAACAAGTCCAATCGCAGACAAATACGCAGACAGATTTCTCGGTTCAAACAAACAGGTGTATACAAACCGTCGAATTTCAAACCAGAAAATCCAAGGTGAGGCCACGACACCGCTCCAGAACGGCTGATTTTTTACAAGAAGCAAGATATGATTTCTTGTCGAATACCAGTTTCGCATACTCGACTTCCTTCTGCGATTGCGAATACGTTCTATCCAATTCATTTTTTCTTTTCCAAACGCCCCACGATGATGGTACGCAACGGCGCTTGGAACAAATCGTGCTTTCCATCCTTTCTTATCTAAACGCCACGCAAGATCGACATCCTCCTTGTACAGAAAAAAATCTGTATCAAAATATTCATCTTTTCTCCCAATCTCCTTCAATGCATTTGCTCGATACAACGCAAGCGCACCTGTGACACCAAACAGATCGTTTTTTGCATCAAATTGTCCTGTATCCAATTCCCCCGCCCCACGATCGGTGCACGTCCGGTTACGATTCAAGACAAGTCCTGTTGAATCGATCAGGTCCGATTTGACTGTTTCTTTGAGCGCTTCATCCTGTCCATTCTCTATCATCGCACGCATGAGTTTCCCTTGAAACGATCCGACGGTCGGATGTGCAACAACCCCTTTCATCAGTTCCTCTAAAAATGTTGCAGAAAAAATAACGTCTGGATTCGTGACAAGCAGAAAACGATCGGCGAGGTCATCCCCTTCCCATCGATCGATCGCGTAACGGATTGCTTGATTGTGCGCCGGTGAGAACCCAAGATTTCGCGCATTCCGAAGGAACGTCACTTGCGGATAGTTTGCACGAACAAATGCTTCCACACCATCCGACGATCCATTATCAATAATCAGCACATGAAAATCCCGAAACGTCTGTTCTGAAATTGACTTCAACAACTCCGGAATAAATTCCATGCTGTTCCAAGCAACGATATTGATGGAAATCTTTTCATACATAGGTTAAGGAACACTACCGCGAAACGCTCTTCGCTGCAATCATCAGATCTGAAACGTTTGCTCCTGTAATTCCCGTCACAATCTGATCTCCTGACTGCTGAAAAAAACGATACGATGCGTTTTGCGTGAGCGCGCGACCGATATTCAATTTCTTCTGCTTCACATGACGTTTTGTTTCACGATCCGCGATGGCTCCTGCCGCAGGGGTGTTATCAATTCCATCAGAAGCGCAAGATAAAACGAGTGTATCATCAGAAATGGTTCTGAGCGCCCCAAGAGCAACTTCTTGATTACGACCACCTTTCCCTTTTCCCATAATCGTCACCGTTGTCTCACCAGCCGCAAACACCATCTCACCAGGATTCGGAAGACCGGCAAGCACACGACCAATGTCACGCGCTTCTCCTGTCAACGCATGCGAGAAAAGCCGCGACGTGTATCCACGTTTTTTTGCTTCATCTCGCATCGCATGAAGCGCGATTTTATTACTGACAATAAGCGCGTTGGTGACGCGTTGAAAATAAATCGGGTCCTTTGGTGTTTCGCGCAACGCGCAATCAGGTAATTTACACGCTTTCAGAATATCGTACCGTTTCATGATTCTCTTTGCATCAGCAACAGTCGTCGTATCCATAACCGTTGGACCAGAGGCAATCATATCAAGGTCATCACCTGGAACGTCTGAAAAAATCAAACCAAGAACGGTCGCTGGATGCGCCATACGCGTAAATTGTCCACCCAAAATTTCTGACAGATGTTTCCGAACCGTGTTCAATTCCTGAATCGTTGCTCCCCGCGCCATCATTTCTTTTGTAATCATGGTTATGTTTGCACAGGTGAGTTGATACGGTTGACACAGCAAGGCAGAACCACCACCAGACACAATCGTGATGATGAGATCATGACTATCTGCTCCTTTCAGAATTTCAACAATTTTTCCGGTCGCGCGTCGATTTTTTTCACTTGGAAATGGATGTGTCCCTGCAAAACTTTTGATGTATTGAAGCGGCGCCCGTTTCACATCTAACACGACTCCATCCGTGATGCGCTTTCCTAAAATTTTTTCTAATGCCTGTGCGGCCTCAAGCGATGCTTTTCCAAATCCAATCACGTAAACATGATCAAACGCGCGCAGATCAAACCGATGTTTCTTGACGGTTAAAGCATCTTTCTTAAGATGAACCACACTCGCAACGGCTTCCTTGGTTCGAATCGCTTTTAACCCAGCGTGCAATACCGCAAGCGCGTCTCGACGTAGTTTCGTCATACCGCTGTATTATACCACTTTAGCCGAACTGAGCTTGATCAAGACCAAACTCATCAGCGAGCGCGCGGAGGATCGTCTCTGTTTCTGGTTTGATCAGAACCCCATCTGAAATCGATTGACGACGAGCGATTGATTCTTTTTCTCCATGAAGAAACACGTAATTCCCATCCGCAGCCGACCGACGCATCATTTCACAAAATCCATTCATGCGCAGAAGATACACATCGAGTGACATAAGAAATTCAATATTGATCGCAAGAAAACAATGTCCGACATTTGCGTGCGCGTGCTCATGAACGTCCAATCCGAAGGCAGAACCCGAAAGAACTCCACTCAACAAATCAACCATAAACGACAATCCATACCCTTTATAATCAGCCATCGGAGCGATTCCTCCTGCTTTTCTTGCACTGAGCAGGTCGAGAACGTGCTGAGCATCGGTACAAGGTCGGCCGTCCTCGTCGAGAGCCCATGTGGGGTCAAGTGGTTTTCCCTCGCGCTGACACACTTCAATTTTTCCACGTGATACGGCGCTTGTTGAAAAATCCATGAGCCACGCATCGCCACGGGTGGGAGCCGCGACGGCGATTGGATTTGTTCCGAGTACGGCCTGTTTTCCGTTTGTCGGGACAACGAGAGGAGATGTATTTGACATCGCGATCCCGATCGAATTTGGAAGTGCTCGTTCGGCATAATATCCTGCGATTCCAAAATGAGATGAGTTTCGCACGAACACCATTCCGATCCCATACTCCTGTGCGGTCGCGATCGCCTTATCCATAGCCATGACTCCTGCAACCTGACCAAATCCATTTGCCGCGTCGAGCACAGACGTGGATCCACGTTCACTCAAAAATACCATCGTTGCTCCAACATCGATTTCACCTTTTTTCACCGCTCTCACATATCTCCCAAGCCGAGAAACCCCATGCGAAGAAATTCCTCGCATGTCTGCTTCGACGAGAACCTCTGCCACGGCTGCTGCATCGCTTGAACGAACAGCAACACAATTCAAAACACGAATAACAAAATCTTTAAGAACTTCAGCCTGAATACGTTTTGTGTTCATACACGCATACTTCCTGAGCGAAGCAGAGCGAAGTCGAAGGACGTCTTAGCTGTCCGAAGGAAACGGCCTTCGACTCGCTTTGCTCACTCAGGTGATAATTGAGTTTATAGCTTTCACCAAATAATCCATTCGATCGAGTCGGATTCCAGACAAATTAATTCGTCCAGCCTCAGGGATATAAATTGAATAGTCTGCCTTGAGAGTATCGATCTGTTCTTGTGTGATGCGAAGCATACCAAACAATCCACGCGTGTCGCTCAAATATCCGAGTGTTGGAATTCGAGAAACGAGTTCCTTTCGTCTTCGCTCGACACTCTGACGCATGGCATCAACTTCCCCTTTCCATTGATCGAAATGATTTTCAAAAACGTTCACGAGAATTTTTTCACCATACGCAGGTGGATTTGAAATCGTTGTCCGCATAATACGACGAAGATTGGACTCCACCGTCGCACCATCTGCTGTTTTCACGAATAACGCTCCTGTTCGATGACAATAGAGCGTTGCGTTCTTAGAAAACGAAACACCGACTGCGACGTTTTCGAGTTGAGACCAAAGCGCGCGGACAGAAATCGCGTCCTGTTCAAAACCATCCCCAAGACCAAGATACGCAAAATCGATGAAGACGAAAATTGGTTTGGATTGAATGAGTTGAATGAGCAAATTGATCTGCTCCTTCGTCAGATTCCGTCCAGTAGGATTATGCGTTGGACCGCCATGCAGGAGCAAAACGGTCGGTTCTGTTACCTGATCAATTGCCGTGCGATACCCATCGATATTTGGATTCCCTTCCTGATCAAGATGGCTGATAGACGTCTGTTCAAATCCAGAAAAAATATGACGATGATTCACCCACGTTGGCTCTGCGATGATCATTTTTTTTATCTCACCTCGACGTGCAAGTTCAGCAAACAACGCGCAGGCATGCGTCCCACCGCACGTTGCCTGACTGACAAACGAACTCTGATCAGTCATGTCTCCAAATACAATCCGAGCGGTCTGTTTCAAAAATAACGGGTCTCCTCCGATCGGCAGATAATTAAAATTCGCTACACTCACCTCTCGCGCAGCTTGCTGAACCACAGGCAACACATACGGCTCCCCTTGCTCCGTTGCGTACACCCCGATTCCCAAGTTCAGCTTGTTTGGATTCTGATCGGCCTGAAACTGCTCGAGCAGTCGAAATAATGGATCAGGGGATAACTTTTCAAGAGAGGAAAACATGCGATTGATATGATACTCGCATCTTGGCACAAATCAAAATCCGTCCAGTTTCCTGGGCGGATTTTGGAGTCTGTCGCGTTATTATGCGCGTGAGACGTTGACGGCGCGTGGTCCTTTGTCGGACTGTTCGACGTCGAAGGTAACGGCGTCACCGACCTGGAGGTCGTTGTATTCACAGCCAGAGAGAGCGGAAGAGTGAAAAAACACATCTTTGTCGCCACCGTCTGGTGTAATAAAGCCGAATCCCTTCTCTGTAAGAGTTTTGATCTTACCTGTCATAGAAGTGAAACTAGGTGAATAAAACCGCAACCGTTGGCCTGCTGCGGAAATCCGACCTTGTTTCCGACTACCTGGCTGTATTGCTTGCGGGTAGTATGCCAGAGATGAGGGAAAAAGTCAAGGGGCGTGATAGAATCTAATCCATGAAACCGCTTCTTGAAGCCATTGGGCTTACCAAAACATATGGACGACAGACCGTGCTTGGCGACCTATCTTTTGTGATTTCTGAGGGAGCTCATATAGGTTTGATTGGAAGAAATGGTTCTGGGAAAACGACATTGCTGAAAATATTGTCGGGAGATGAGCGATCTGACAAAGGCGAATACAAACTCATGCCTTGGACAAAACTTGGAGTCTTACGTCAACACGAAGTACTTCCCGATGATGAGTCAACGGTTGCCTATCTGGAACAGAGCGGAAAACCAGAATGGGAATGCGCCAAACGCGCGTCACGATTTGGATTGAAACCTACCGATCTTCAAAAGCCACCGTCTTCCCTTTCCGGTGGGTATCAAATGCGTGTAAAAATTGTTCGCATGTTACTCGATGATCCAAATCTCTTGCTCATCGACGAACCGATGAACTATCTCGACCTCCCAACATTGTTACTGCTCGAATCATTTTTGCGCGATTATCCAGGATCGTTTGTGATGACGTCACACGATCGCGAAGCCATGCAGGCGGTGTGTACATCGACATGGGAAATTTCACGCGGAGTGTTATCAGAATTTCCAGGAACCCTCGAAACGTATCTTGACTGGAAAGATGAGCAGATCGAATTTGCAAAACGAACGAATAAACGACTCCGAAAAGAAATGGCGTCTGCCCAAGCATTTGCAGATCGATTTCGGGCAAAGGCATCATTGGCAACACGTGCGCAAAGCAAGCTGCGACATATCACCAAATTGCGTAAACAGCTAAAAGAAATTGGTACCGATCTGCCAACGGCCGCGTTTCGCATTCCCTGTCCACACGTGGCTTCTGGTCCAGCAGTGGTGTGCCGAGATTTGGCGATTGGATATGGCGATACGGTTATTGCACGCGATATTACCCTTGAAATTTCACGCGGGGCCAAGGTGGCGATCGTTGGAGAAAATGGACGCGGAAAATCTACGCTTCTCAAAACACTCGCGGGATTTCTCCCTCCTATTTCTGGATCACTTAAATGGTGGCATCGCGCAGACATTGGATACTTCTCACAGCTTTCTGAAGAAACACTTCATCCTGATGCAACGGTGTTGAATGTTCTCACACAGGCTGCTCCCGCCGACGCTTCTGGCGAACGCATTCTCGCCGCAGCGGGTGCATTTTTATTTCGACAGGACGATTTAGAAAAAAAGTGTCGCGTTCTTTCAGGAGGTGAACGAGCGCGAGTCCGTCTTGCGATGCTTGTGTTGCATGAACATAGCGTCCTCATCCTCGACGAACCAACAAACCACCTCGACACAGAGACGGTCGAAGTGCTCGCTCGAGCTCTCAAGGCTTATCAAGGCACGGTCCTTGTTGTTTCTCATGCACGAACGTTTATGAACGCACTCGTCGATCAGATCTACGAAGTCGGTGACGGGACGGTCAGGCATTACACGGGGACGTATGAAGAATATGTTGGGAATCTCATGGAAGAAACAGAAGGGGAAAAGGAGGGTAAGGGTCTGAAGTTCGAAGAGCCTTGTCTCTCAGAACCTAAGAACCTCGGAACCTTCACACCCTCTGCCAACCGACACCAGGAGCGACGCACACAACTTCGCATCAAACAGAAGTGTGAAGATCGGATACAAGTACTTGATAAGGAAAAAAGTGCGATCCATGCTTACTTCTTCGAAAACCCAACGGATTATGCTCCTGCAAAAGCGCAACGCCTTGCAGAAATCGACGAGGAGCTTGAACAAGTGGAAAAAGAATGGTTACGTGTAAGCGTATGAGAGTTGGAATCATCGGTGCAGGAGCCGCAGGACTCATGTGCGCGGCGACTATTTTTGAAACGCATCCAGACGCCGAAATTTTTTTGTTTGATCGAAACGATGGACTCGGAAAAAAAGTGATCATCTCAGGAGGAGGTCGATGTAATGTGACAACAGGGATTTTGGATGTCAAAGAAGTCCTCACGAAATATCCGCGTGGTGGAAAATTTTTATCATCTGCAATGTTTCGCTTTCCCCCTTCCGCTGTCATCGAGTGGTTTGAATCACGTGGTGTGCCACTGAAAACACAAGATGACTTACGTGTGTTTCCTGTTTCGGACGATGGACATGACATTGTTGGTGCCTTTGAGCGACTATTTGTCGATCCACATTTTCATATCCTGCTCAAATCAGCGGTGACAGGAGTAAAGAAACGCAAGGACGGATTCGCGATCACGGTCAAAGGAAATCCTGATCCGATGATCGTCGACACACTCGTCCTCACGACCGGTGGACAAGCATACCGTCACACAGGCTCAACCGGTGACGGATACGCCTTTGCACAATCTCTCGGACATTCAATCACTCCTCTCGCTCCAAGTCTCAATGCGTTTTTCACACGCGAGACGTGGCCTAAAGAACTTTCCGGACTGTCATTTGAATCCGCGAAAATCACGGCGAAACGAACTGAGTCTCCATCATTTACTGGCCCGTTTCTGTTCACCCATAAAGGAGTCAGCGGTCCAGCAGTTTTCGCTCTCTCATCGCTCGTCGCATTCGAAAAATACGACGCGACCGATCCGCTTCTGATCACGATCGACCTATTCCCAACACAGACAGTAGACTCACTGAGAGCAAAAATCGAAACGTACACGACTGAAAATCCAAATAAACAATTCTCAAACATTATTCATACACTCGTCCCAAAATCGTTGGCAGAACTCATCGTTCGCGAACTCAACATCAGTGAAACAAAACGCGGAAATCAAATCGCAAAAAAAGAAATGTTAAAAACGGCGCAATGGCTGAAAGCAATCCCGCTCTCCGTTGTTCAGCGCGGTGCCGGAGATGAATTCGTGACCGCTGGTGGCGTGAACCTTAATGAAGTCGATCCCCTCACCATGCAATCCCGCCTCTGCCCGGGACTTTTCTTCGCCGGCGAAATCCTCGATATCGACGGCTACACCGGCGGATTCAATCTCCAAGCCTCCTGGGCAACCGGACATTTAGCCGGAGAAAATGTATACTAGAACATATGAATCTCGCCACTTTTGATCAATGTATCATCGACTTTTCCAAACACTATGGAATCCTCATAGCCCGTATTGCTTTCTTCATCGTCTTTTTTTGGTTCGGAATTCTCAAAGTATTCGGAATGAGTCCTGCCAACGCACTCGTCGAGTCACTCATGGAATCCGCACTTCCCTTCCTCACCTTCTCACAATTCATTGTGCTATTCGGCTTATTCGAAATGACAATCGGCATCCTGTTTCTTATCCCAAAATATTCCCGCCTCGTTATTCCCTTTTTTTTCCTGCACATGCTCACAACCGCTTTACCACTTTTTGTTCTCCCAAGCATCACTTGGCAATCCTTCCTCGTCCCAACACTCGAAGGACAATACATCATAAAAAACCTCGTCCTCGTATCCCTCGCCATCGTTATCATCGCACAGTTGAAACCGATGCGTCGTACCTAGAGGTCTCTATGCCCATTGACGAAACGTTCTTGCCCACGTATGCTTCTGGTCTAAATCTGTTAACCGTAAATTTTATGGACGACACACAGATCCCAGCAACCGAAGAAGCAGAAGTTGCGACACCAGCCCCAACGGAAGAAGAGACAGCCGCATAGTCAGATTCGTCTGACAGAAAACACTCCGAAAATTTCGGAGTGTTTTTAATTTACAATGTCGCGTCATTGAGTATTTTGAGAATCGCATCAAGCTTTACATGAATCGATTTCAACTGCGCGTCTGCTAAAGAAGATTCAGCTCGCTCCGGCTTGCGGTGATCAAAATGTCGAGACTCTGATGGACCGTCTGTTTCAAAACAGTTGCTGCACAAAACAGGTTTTCGACCGTTTGGTTTAAACGGCACCTGACAGTCTTTGCCGCATGTTGCGCACGTCGCGGGAAATAACATGGAGCGTTCTGTATCTGCTCCTCCACGCTTCTTCCAAGGTGGTGGTCCACCAAACTTTTTTCCTCCCTTTGACCCGCCTGCACGAGGTGTAAATCCCATAGTAATAATTGCGCGATTTAGGAATCAATGGAAGGTACACTCTTTTTTGAAAAAGAGCAAGGGGTTGAGCAGAATATATTTTGAACCCCGCAAGCTTCACAAATAATGAGTTGCTTGTGACACTCACTCCACGCACAGTTTCCGAACCGTTCACTTTTTGTCTGACAACGTACACAAACTCCAACCACTGTATAGTTCGGTGTAAATTGTTCCGTCATTCGCTCATCAAAAACATAAAGGGACCCATGAAAATCCTGTCCGGGATATTTTTTCATATACGATCCAATGCCACCATGCAGTTGATAAACATCCTTAAATCCCTGTTGAAGTAAGTAACCGGAAGCTTTTTCGCAGCGAACTCCGTATGTACAAACGGTCAGAACTTTTTTATTTTTGAAAGCGACCAAAGTCGAGGTTATTTTTTGAAGGTCACGAAAATTTCTCATCCCACTTGAATGTGACCCCGTAAAATGTCCGACCGCAAATTCGTAGTCATTGCGCATATCCACAATTTCAAACTCGACTCCTTGATCGATCCAGGATTTTAACTCCTCTGCGTCAATGTGAGATCCTGTCACTTTGTTCGGATCAATATCTGCATGCTGTAACAGTCCTGTACTCACAATTTCCGAACGTGCTTTCACCTTCAATTTCTTAAACGCCTTCCCGGTTCCAGGACTGGATTTAAACCAAACATCCGAAAAATTCCCAAACGTTCCACGCGAGCCATCCTGTGCATGCATCCGCCGTTCATAATCCTGAATCTGCTCCACTGTCCCCTCCACCGTTCCATTTATCCCTTCTTGTGCAATCAAAATCCGTCCAAAAATTCCGATCTCCTCACAGATCTTTTTTTGCCAACGCACAAAACCCACTGGATCAGCAATGAAAGTGTATTTGTAGAAAATAATAATTTCAAATTCAGAAGTCACAACACCTTTTGAAAATAGCGGAATAAATTTTCAAACGCAATTTTGTGTAAATGCTCTGGTGATACGTGATCACGGAGCGCATCAAACAGTTGAGGAATCTGGGAGATCGTCTCAAGACCAACCATCGCCGGATGCGACATGCCGTCGAAGTCAGAACCGAAACAGAGATGATCGGGTCCGAGAATCGTGAGAGCATGATCGAGGTGGTGGATGAGATCGTCGGTCCCTGCTTCCGAACCGGTCAAAAGCTTTGGGAAAAAAGAAAGTCCCACAAGGCCGTTGTGATCGGCGACGAGTTTTAGCTGTGTGTCCGTGAGATTTTGTCCTCGATCCGGACAAAGTGAACGACAGTTTGTGTGGGAAACGTACAAGGGTTTTTTTGACTGTTCGGCGACATCGTTGAAAGCGACGGTGTTCAAATGCGCACAGTCGAGAGCGACTGGAAGCGTTTCAAGCACCGCGATGATTTGCTTGCCGAGCTCTGAGATCGGTGTCGGATCATCCGTGTGAGTTGTTGCGCTAGTCGCGATTTGATTTCCACTAATCCCAACGAGACCAAAAGAACGAACCCCAAGATGGTACAGTTCTTCAACATGCTTTGCATTCGCGACGCAATCCATTCCTTCGATATGCAAAATAACACCAACTCGATCATGCGCGAGAAATGTTTCATTGAGATCATGCGCGGACGAAATGAGAGTGAAATGATCGTCAAATCGCGACAGTAATTCTTGATACAAATCGAGATGGCGACGAAACTCATCATATCGACTCGACACGCGCATTGGTTTCGTGTCCACATCAATCGGACACATGGACCAGACCATGAGTTTCGTTCCTGCTTTCCGAATTCCATCGATATCAATTTGATGTGGCGACCAACGAGCTTCTGTCGGACGAAATAACTCGAATTGTTCCCGTTTTTCGGGATAAACATACAAAATGCTGTCAGAAATATCACAATGGGCGTCAGCGTACATACTCAACTTGCATTCATTTGACCAAACGGAGCTTCGTCTGGCATCACCCCTGTTTCTGAAACTTGCTTGATAATCTCACGCAATCGCTCACGTGGGAAATGAAGCATGCTAAGAGGAAGAAGTGATCGCGATTTTTTTCCTCCGATCGCCACATGTCCAAGCGGGATCGAATTTTGAAAATCCGGTTCGATCTTTAAGCGATCTCCCTGAACGTTCAACCAGTCGACACTTGCTTGCTCAAGTGCATACGTGTTTCCAAAGTGTGGAATTTCTGGTGCACTCATAATGGCAAATAACAACAAATTTGTCCGTGGAATCACTTCTCCTTTGCGCATCAAGTCAAAGATCGCACTCTCACGAATCGTCCTGCCAGGTTTTTTATGACGATCAAAAAAAGTAAAGCTGGCTCTGTCGTGAATGACATTTCCTCCCTCTGTCCCCTTCTCCGTTATAAAACGAAGGAAAGAAGTTCCTTCCTGTCCTGGCATTTTCCAAAATGGATATCCCACCCGTGTCATTTCTTCCAGCGCATCCGCGATATTTTTGAGCATCGTTGATTGACGAACTTCCTGAATCCAACGAGTATCGAGGCCAATCGCCTGTTCGACACTATTGCGTAACTCTACAATCGCCTCTGAGCCAGAAAGTCCACGTCGAAGGGCTTCGCCAACTGCAAAATTGTATATCCCAAGCGTTGTGGACAAACGACAGAGCATTTGTGACACATACGTTTCTTGTTCTGGTCCTGTAAGGTGGGTGGGAAGAAGTGCGTCTGCTATCTGCAATGAAAACGCACGGAGGATTGTTTCTTGATCAAGGGCAATCAACTCATTTTTTGCATAAAAAGTTTCCCGATCACGCAAAATACGCGTCAGCTGATCTGGAACGATTCCAAGTCCGAGACTCCACCCACCACCTTCATTCTGTCGATCACTCTCGGGAGAAATCAAGTCGAGCATAACGCTTACCCCTTCAACTTTTTCATTCTGCAATGCTGAGACAATTCCATCCGCACGCAACTTTCCCGTCACAATACGACTCGGATATGCCGGGTTCAAATGATCAAAACTCGAAAAAAACACCTGCGCATCCGGCTTCACCACTCCGCTCAAAAGTTTCTCCCGAACCGTCGGAAACCTAGGTTCCTTCTGTTCCCGAAACAACTCTCCCGTCCGATCAATAAGCTCTTGTTTCGATGTGTGAGTTGGTTTGTCCATAATTTTATCCATTCTGCACATCGTATTGGAGATGCAAATACGAATCCTTTAAAACAGTTGAATGAATCAAAGTGACCGTTCGCAATTTACGAGACTCTTCTACTGAATGCAGCGATTCGCCATCCATGAGTGATGGAGTGGACATACCTCCAACAACAATAGGAGCAACGACGATTGAGAGATGATCAATGAGTCCTGAACGAATGAGCGAAGCGTTCAGCGTACCTCCTGACTGAACAGTGATACGTTCAATATTAAACTCTGTGTGGAGACGACGAAATAGGTCAGGGAGATCAATAGAGCCTTCGTATGTAAGCACAACGATGTTTTCATTCGGTGCGGTCAGAGCTGGATGAGCCTTGTTCGTTGTTACGAGATAGAGGGTCGTAACCCATTTCGACAAATACTCGACACCTTGCACAGTGAGATGTGGCTCATTGTCGATGATTACAAAACTCACCGGAATTTTTTCTGGCTCATTCGTCCGTTCATTAATCCCAATTTTGGCCATCACACGACCAGTATTCAGTGACACGAGGTCGGTTTGCTGTTCCAGATCGTAATACTGATGCAAGCCTTCCTTAACACCAGTAATCATTTTCAAGTCACGATCAAAATCCATGGCATCCGTATCGCCAGTGGAAATTTTTCCATCGACGGACATCAGCATAAACAGGGTTGTTTCTGGTCTATTCATACGAACCTCATTCTCTCACAGAACCGACCAGCTCGTCGATCGTCGCATCGGTCGCCGCCCGCGATGCTTATACCATCTCTTCGTTCGCAGTTCGAGAAGAGCGGAGAAGACGAAGCGGATGGCAAGTGCGGAGCAGCCAGAAGCTCCTACCGTTCTGCAGAGAACGAGCGCAATCTCAGTTCTCCTAGCCGCCGTCGGGTGCGCTTTTTCTTTTCTGTTGGACAAGAATTTGATTTGGAAAAGACTTGGGACAGGTTCGGATTACTGAAAATTCCCAAATCCCGACCCTAATCGCTCTCGGACAATGGGGATGCCCTTCGACTACGCTCCGCTTCGCTCAGGGAATTGTGGTAGGTAGAAGTTTTTCAACAGGCTCTTACAGACCATACACGCGCGCGGCATTTTCTGAACCAAATTTTTGCGCAAGATCTGCCGGAAGTTGATCGACCATTTTCCAGGTGGCATCAAGGGATGCAGCACCAACTGGCTGTTCGCCAGTCGCATCTACAAACTCATCGGCACCAACCATAAATCGATCAGGAAAATCTTCAAATAGATCGAGCCAATCCTGTTCAATGCGGCCGCTTGAATCCACGATACGATTTGGCATTGAGACCTGACTGTTTGTTCCTACTTGAAACCCGCGCTCTTCAACTTTCAACGCCATAAATAAATTCGGATGCGTATCGAGAAGTCGACGGAGAAGCTCGACGGTCATTTCGCCTGTATTATCCCAACCAATATGTTGCCAAACAATATTTGCAGAACGATTGTGCGAAAGAAGTGTTTCGATCGCGGGAATGGTCGCTTCGAGTGTCTCGGGATTCTGATCACAAACGCGCTGAATATTTTCTGGCATCGTGCGCGTTTCTGCAACCGCCTCTGCATGAAGATCGATCGGGACACCACGCTCCGCTGCAATATCTGCAAGCAGGAGAAACAATGGATGGTCTGGCGGTGCAAACTGATAGTTGTGTTTAGAACCGAGACATGGGTGTAACGTAATCATCTCTCCAAAACCAATCGCACCAGCATCTAACAGGGCGGTTGCTTGCGTTCGAAATGATTGTTGAATGGACGATGTGACCGCATCTGGATCTGTTGATTCAATAATCGTCCCAAGTTGTGCCCCGCCAGCCATGCGAAACAAACGATCAGGATACAAAGCGATCGTTGCAGCGGTGAGCTGTTCAATTGCCTCACCACCCATCGTCGCTGATGGACTGATAACCGTAACAAGAACAGCCTTTTCGAGTCCAATAGCATCCATGTTTTCAATAAGATACTCCGCCGCCCTCGCATACAAACTCTTCATCTCTCCCGAGGAAAGTTTTCCACCCAAATGCATGTGCGTGTCAATATTCCCTGCAGATACAACGGCTGCTTCTGGAACCGTCACGGTCAAAGCTGGCTTTGTGGACGTCTCTATTCCCACAGGCTCCGATATCAATTGCATGCGTTTAACTTTCGCATGCCGGGCAAGGAAGAAAAAAATAAGCATCCCTGCCAGAAGCACGAAGGCGAACGAGATGAAAAGTCGTAATGGTTTCATAAAGAGGATAAGAATTCTTACAACAATTCTATCGTATCAGAAACAACGATCGACGTCACTGAGACTTTTGCAGGGGTCTCTCGTTTGAGGTAAACTATGCTGACGCCTCTATGAGATATCAAACAGCATTTCTTGCACTTGCGACTGTATTTGGAACGAATCTTCTCAATATTGGATTTGGAGTGTATGAAACGCATCCAAACATCGACATCCCCCTCCATCTCGCTGGAGGATTTGCTGCTGCCATGCTTGCGATTGCGGTTCATGATGACTTCAAGCACAAGCACAAAATAGGACGAACACCGCGCTGGTACGACCTCCTGTTCACGCTCGGTTTTGTTTCTCTCATTGCAATCGTCTGGGAATTCCACGAATTCATCATCGACCGTTCCATCGTTCTAAACTATGCCCACGCCGTAACCCAACTCTCCGTCGCAGACACCATCGGCGACTTTCTCAACGGACTGATCGGCGCAACGGTAGGTTTTTTTATATTTGGACGAAACCAGAAAAAAACAACGGTCAGAGAATAACAAAAATAGCTAAAGGACGAATCATACGGAATTTATTATATAACTTCCACCCGGACGGATAAAATGACAGGTGTAACTGTCCGGATGTTTTTGAAGATACGCTTGGTGGTAATCTTCAGCGGGATAAAATACACGGAGCGGTTCGACCGTCGTGACGACGGGACCTGGCCAGCGCTTGGATGCGTTCACGATCTGAATGAATTGCTCGGCTATCTGTTTCTCTTCCTCACTCCCGTAGAAGATCGCGGATCGATAGGACGTTCCTTGATCGTTTCCTTGACGATTGAGCGTGGTTGGATCGTGTACCTGAAAAAAGAAATCGAGCAGATCGCGAAACGACGTACGCGACGGATCGTACGTAATCTGAACCGCTTCCGCATGACCGGGATGGTTGTCGTATGTCGGATCCGTGTTCTCTCCCCCTGTATATCCAACCGTCGTATCCGTAACGCCTGGCAGAGCACGAATCAACTCTTCCATCCCCCAAAAACAACCTCCTGCAAGCACGGCGTTCATACCTCAAAAATCTCTGTGCTGGTTTTGACCACGTCGTCAACCGCTTCAAACCGACACACTGTTCCTTCTGGACTGACAAATCCAACATCCGCCTCGTGCGCTCCAACAAGTGGCATACTGCATGTGATGCATGATTTCATAAAAATCTTTCAATGAATAAAAATTGTTATTTTCTTTACATATCCACGCGTTCTAGAATCTCGAAACCATCTCTCACGGCATCGCAAAGATAATCCTCAAGTTGACTGAGATCGCCTTGCGTCTGGGCTTTATGAAGATAGGTATAATACAATCGCTTTTGTTCCTGACGAATAACGGCAGGAGCGAAGTTCGCGACAAGGAGCATCGCAGTCAAAAGTAGACGTCCAACGCGGCCGTTGCCATCTGAAAACGGATGAATCTGTTCAAACCGAGCATGTACATTCGCTGAAAGACCGACGATATCGTTCGTACGTTTCGCCATTGCCGCTTCTTGTATAACGCTCGGAATCAACGTGGGTATACGCAAGTAGTTGGCCGTCGGAACATTCGCACCGACGATGCGAACCGCGTGGCGACGATACAACCCAGCATCCGGTTGTATACCATTCATGAGAATACCATGAAGCTTGAGGACAAAATCCTCATTGAGCTTTTCGTTCTTTAATACATGCTCAAACAAGAAGTTCAGAGCGGTTTGATGATTTTTTGCTTCAAGATGCTCCGTCAAACTCTTATCTGGCAGTGCGGCGTTATCAAAAAGAATAGCTGCTGTGTCAGGTTCGGTCAGTGTACTTCCCTCGATCCGATTCGTATGATAGGTAAGTTTGAGGATGAATTGATCGCGAATGTCTGCATACTTTAGGATTTCAGCAACAACATTTTTATGCTCGGTCGACTTCTGTCTCAACATTTTCTTTTTTGCCTCAAGCTGAACATCTGAAATAACCTTCTGCCCAGTCACTTCCAAAAAAAGTTCTTCAATAGCTGCACGCATTCTCGGACGCGGTACAGACTTGCCATTCCACCAACTATTGAACGCCGCAAATGAAACACCAAATCGTTCGGCTAACTTTGTCTGGGTCACTCCCAAGGAACTCTTGATAATCACGAGTTTTTGACGAGTCGTCATACCAGCCCAATTTAGCAAACTTTATAAAGTTAGTCAAAATTGTGAGAACACTATAAAGTTTGGTTCGAACGAAATCTGAAATTATTTATTCTCTGGATAGTGGCAGTAATCACTTTTGACGCCGCTTTCCACGTCTCCGCTCCCAAACAAACTACGGAGATGTTCGCGATCAACAGCAGGTAATAAATCCATCCAGCACACCGCGTACTCATCAAACTGTGGGCTATATTTAGCTGCCCATTCTGAACGAATAGTATTACCATTTTTGTGACGCAAATCGAGTACACCAAAATCAACGAACACGTTTTTTTGTTTCGCATAACCAACCGCTGTAGCAATCACTTCACCTGTTTTTACCGCTACAGGCGGACGTACATCATAGAACTGCTGAACGTGAAATCCTTCGGCATCATCATCAACCAGTGGTAATTTATTAGCAATCTCAAGAAACTTTGGACTCAGTTCAAGCAAGTGGCCAAAAGAATACCAGATCCCGCAAGGAACAATAAATTCAAAAGAATACTGGTTTTCACCATTACGAAAGGCACGAGAACCGCGAATAATTTGCGCGTCAAACGGCACGGTTACTATCACTTGATTATTCGAGTCTTCGCTAAAACGAAATGCGCCATGTGGTTTATAAGCATCTCCGCGAACTTGACCAGGATATAAAATAGCGGTCACCTTTGATATATCAACCGGTGAAGTAAGGGTAAACGGATCGGCGCAGGCTGGCGGTGTGCCCGTTGGCTTCCATATATTGCTTTCCCGCAACTCCCAGGTAACTTCGGTCGGCAGGGTTTGGGTACTTTTTTTAGAGGTATCATTTTTCAAAACAAAAATAACTATCAGGGCACTGATGATAGTCGTACCAGCCACGATCAACAGGATTTTTTTCATAAAACAGGTCTATTATAACAACACCCCATTAACTGAACAGGATGGTCTGGTACACATACATCACACAAATGGAAATAGAGTCTGGATGCTGTGAGTAGTTAAGGGATGACAAACGAAACAAAGGCGTACAGATAGAGATCCGCAGGCAACTCCTCTCTCGATGGGTCTGGGAAGTCGTGAAACGCAATAGACGTTCCGCGCCAGGTGGGATATCATTGCCATGGCAATATGTCTGCGACCGTCAAAATTCTCATAAGCGTTCTCATTGTGCTCGGAGTGAGCCTTCCGATTTTTCTTCTTTTCTTTTTGCGTGATCGTGGATTGGACGTATGGAATCCGAAAACTCCCCTCATCCTCTCTGACGACAAAAAACGTACCCTACGATTTTTTCGCCGAATGCGTAACATCTCACTCCTTCTCCTGATCCCGATCCTTGGATGGATCTCCGCGACAGAGGGAGATTACGTGCGACCGATCGGTCTTTTCATTGTTCTTATCGGGGTCATCATTGCCGTCACGGGATTCTCAACGGCGATAAAGGGGGAATACAAATTCTCCGGCAGAGGGACCGCGCTGTGCATACGAGGGGTGACAGCGAAAGCGTTTGGATGGTTTGTTGGGTTGTTCGGTACCGCAATACTTCTCTTTGGCGCGTCCGCACTCGTACTCCCTTTTGGATTCTTTGCCTGAACATTTTATGCCAAGCCCAACTCAAACCCATCGCAGCGCTGGTGTGATCCTCTTCCTCGTCGGTTGCGCCGTAGCAATCGGCCAATTTATCGGCTTCCAACAAACAGGAAGCATCTTTGCCTACCTCATTGCGATTCCTCTCGTCCTTATTCCGTCCGGTCTCTATATGATTGCGACCGGAAAGAATCCTTTTGAAAAATTGAAACGGTAATATGATGGATCGTAGGGTCAAATCTGGATAACAAATTAACAGGATAATCCACTATCCAGACCTGACCCCTAAAGGCTGACCCTAATTTGAGTGTATCCTGTCAGCCAACGAATGATTTCATCAACTTCCATTTTCGTGCGTCCTTTTTTCTCTGCCTTCGCAACATAAAGCGGATAAACACGCGCGAAACTGATTGTGTAAATCCGATGATTTGGCATAGCGAAATGAAAAGCGATTCTGTTAGAATGTAGCACATCTATAGTCATTTTTAATGATTCATGATAGATATTCTCAAGGGAGAAATCCATGATTTACAGAAAAATCACACCGCTCGTTGGTGGAATGTATCGCGACGCAAACGGAAATCTGAGTCCTGATCCGCCCGGAGTCGCGGTGCTCGAGCTTGCACGAAACGAAATTCCTTCCGAGGAGGAGCTTGGACAAATCTCCTCGCTTGGAGGTGACTACCCAGGACTCATCCTTCATTTGACGGAGTATGTCCGTCATGCCAATAGCCGACCAGACTTTGCGCAGTGGAAGCCCAGACTCGTGATTGCGCTCGCCCCGACACAAAGCGACGAGAATCTCGGACTCATCGGAACGTTCGGCTCAGACTTGACCTGTCACGTCTTCCTCATTCCGTCACGCGAAACGGCTCGATCCATCCTTCGTGCCACAAGCAACTTTGGCCCATTCGCCGCGCATCGCGCTGCGCTCGCCCTCCCGTACTTCGAGCACAGCGTCCTTCCGGAGACATCCAACGATCTGCTCGTCGAGCTTCCAGCCACACTCTCAACCTGGCTCGTCGGGTGGTACGCGCTCTACGCCTACGACACAAAAAAGATCAGCTGACTCACTGCGTCTCGACAAATCGTCGGGACGTTTTTATACCATCTCTTGCTAACGCTCCGGCATAGCCCGTTCATAATTGAGGCGAAACGAAGAGAAAAGTCTGAAGCATATCCGTAGATATGTTGAAGACTTTTCTCAAAGTTGGAGCCCAATTTTGAATGGGATGGTGCCGGATGGTTAGTGAGAGATGGTATTACTTGGCAAGATCTCAAACTGTGTGTCTACCCTCTTTGTCGGCTCTTATCACCCCCTCTTGCGCGAGCGGCGCTTGGTGATTGAGACCTCTGCAAAAGTCTCTATTGTTGAACGTATCGCATGATCGAACGGTCTCCTGGATTGCCGTAATTGCTGAAGAGCAGCAGAGAACCATCTGGCGCGACAACTGTTGATAGGTCCCCGATCGGCTGGAGATCCGCGGTCTTTCCGTCTGTCCCGAGCAATTCCACCGGTTCAAGCGCAACCGACCAATCGATTCCATCGGCGGAAAATCCGATCCCCACCCATTTTTTCAAATACATCGCCAATAGAAAATATCCATCGCTTGTTTTTACCACTGTCGGATCATGGTACCCAACGTACGCGACGGTTGGTGTTTTCCAAGAAACCCCGTCTGCGGAGGTGGTAAAGAATAAATCACTTGGAACACTGTTCGATGCCACAGCGTTCCCAGAAACAAATCCGGCGAAGGTTTCGTCCTCCATCTGGTAAAACGCCCCATGGCCAGCGAGCACCAGTGTGCTTGCGGCATCCTCGCGTGTATTTGGAATGACCACTCCGTACTTGGTGAATGTTTTGCCGTCGTCGGACTGTGCCATATAGACGGAATAAGACGGAATACTGCCTTCATGTTCGGGTGTGGCACGGTAATACATTCGGTAGGAGCCGTCCTTCAATTGCAGTACTCGCGAGCCACCGATGATATAATCATCGTCCGTCGGACTGGAACCGCCTTGAAGCGCGGTCCCACCCGCCGTCCACGTGTCTCCGTTGACGGAGTTAGCGAATTTGATCGAGCCCGTCCCTTTCCCGCCGGCGTTATAATACATACGATACGTGCCGTCCGGAAGCAGAACAACATCGGCCATGAGCACATTTCCATCTTTCTCATTGCCAACTGATTTGCCAACCACCGAGGCGATTGCCTTCCATACATAGTCGGACAAATCGGGCAGCGCCGTAACGGCCGGCTCCGTGGCAACGGAGGGCTTTGATAGTTCCGAAACTTCCGAAGCGACTGACGATCCTGTCTGCGTTGGCATTGCAGCATTTGGCACATCCTCTCGACCGTTCAACACATTCCATCCGACGATGCCACCCAGGGTTGCAACAGCCACAAGCGCCACGATAATCAATATTGTCGATGATTTCATAAGAATTGAAAGATAACGATATTAGACTCGCGGAACCAAATTGGGGACGGAGTCATTTTTAGTTTACCCTATATTGGTCTACTCCAGTTGCAAGTAGATTAAGAAGAGATGAAATCGCCATATCACTCGCTGTTTTATTTGCTTCAAATGTGTTGTAAGCCGTGTGGGAATTTGAGTTAAACCAATTCGAAAGCGGAAGGGTATCGAATCTCTTGTCTCCCATAGGATCATCCTGTGCGGCTCGCAGACGCCCTGCCTGAAGCTCTTCAAAGAGGGCGTCTTTATCTAACGCTCCAGTGAAACCGCAGTTCATGAGCAGGGCACCATTCTTCATCTTTGCCAATTCGTCTTTCCCGATAAAATTATCACCAATCTCTTTTGACGCATGCAGTGTCACGATGTCACTTTCGCGAAGAAGTGTGTTGAGATCAGCAAATTCTACTCCTGTTTCTTTCTCCACCCCTGGCTTACGAGTACGTGTGAAGTAAATGATCTTTTTCGTACCCATATAACAAAGCAGGTTTGCCATGCGGGTACCAATATGCCCCATACCCACAATACCGACCGTAAGATCATTGAGAGAGTGTACGGTTTGAAATTTCTTGTTACCAGTGCGACCTAATTCAAAAAGATTTCGTGTCATCGCAAGGATAATGGCGAGTGTATATTCCGAAACAGCGTATGTGTTTGCTCCAGGTGTACTCGATATAGCAATCCCTTTCTTTGTTGCTAAATCAGCTCCTGGAATAAAAGAGCGATGATCAGATCCTGTGAAAGCAATAGCCTTAAGCTGATCTGCGGCCTCGATAACTTTATCGGTAATTTTTTCCACGCCGCCGAGAATATAACCAACCTTTCCTTTTACTGCGACAATGAGCTCTTCCTCGCTCGCGTCAGGTTTGTCCAAACGTTCAATTTCATATCCAGCATTAATAAGCATTTTTTCATGCTCTGGGTAAATAAATAGACTGTCTGTGATAAGAATTTTTCCGTTTTCTTCGTTTGTCATAAATTGGCTAAAGCTATCTTAGCAGTTCTGAACATTTAATTACCTGGTCTCAAACTTTTAATACAACTTCACATACCGAGTTCCTCGACCTCTTCCGATTCGTTTCACTTTTCCAAGCTCAATCAACCGAGTCAGTCCTTGACGAACCGTCGGCATGAGTATGCCTGTTCCTTTTACAACCTCGCTCGGGCTTGCTTCACTAACAGAGGAGATGAATTTCCAGACCTCGTATTGTTTTGGCGAAAGCGTGTCTTCGACTTTTTCTTCTTCGAGATAAACCAACGCTCTTGTCGCTTGCTCTTTTACCACTGCAAGAAAAAAGTTCAGCCAAGGAGAGATCGTATCGCCTTGGGTCCGGAAAGTTTCCTGCGACTTACGGAGTGCAACGTAGTATTCATCCTTACGCTTCTCAACAAGTTGCTCATGAGAGGCGTACTGCACAAACTGGTATCCGGATCGAAGCAACAGAAAGTTGGTCAGGACTCGCGAAAGACGACCGTTTCCATCCTCGAACGGGTGAATCTTTAGGAACTCCACGATGAAGTTTGCGATGATGAGAAGCGGATGGAATCGATTGTTGTCGAACGCATCAGCCGTCCATTCCACGAGCTCCTGCATTTCTTTTGGCGTCAGGTAGGCTGGAGTCGTTTCGAACATGATACGCGCAACCTGGCCATCAGGACCGAGCACGCCAACAGTATTTTCTTTTTTCTTGTATGCTCCGCGTTGTCGTTCATCCTTCGTGGAATATTTAAGAAGTTCCTTGTGAAGTGATTGAATCGTGCTCTCACGAAGCGGTAACGTCTCGAAGCTATCAAAAACATTTTGCAATGTCTCCAGATAGCCCTGCACCTCCTGCGAATCTCGATCCGCAAATTTCGAAACCGCCAGACCCTGCATGATTTTCTGCACCTCATTGTCGGTGAGCTTTGCACCCTCAATACGGGTAGAAGCACCAGCTGACGTCACAAGTGTGGATCGCTTGAGATTGGTTATGGCCTGAGGGGTCATCCGAAGCCCCGATTTGAACTCTCCACGAATCCCATCAATTTGAGCCAAAAGAGCCACGATGTGAGGTTCGGGTGTTCTGAGACGTTTATCAAAATTTGCCTTATTATCCTGCATATTTACTGATATAAGCTATATATCAGATTATATCAGTAAATAGCAGATAGAGCAATACAACTTTTACCGTTCCATCTCAACTAGAGATTTGCCGTCTATAGTTGCATAAAAAGTTCCACTCAGAGATGACTGGCTTTTTTGTAATCGCGAATAATTTTCGCCCGCTCTTTATCAGAGATCGGACAGAGGTCGCAGTGGTAGACACCGCATAACGTAGAATACCCGCCGTTAGGCAAATTGATTCTCTCGCCACATTTTGCACAATAAGTCGGCTCAAATGCAGGTGGCTTGGGCAGTTTATCGAAATTGCAGTCGGGGTCAGGTCCGGATAACGGAATTATCCAGTACCCAAATCTGATACTGATTCTGCATACATGACCCCTATATTATAACAACGCTCACTTTTTTCAAAGCGAGCGTTGTGGATCCGTCATGCACCAGACGGTGCATGGCTCCGCGTCGTGGAGGATGTTAGAACTGCGATTTCAGTTTTTGAGAGGCATCTTGTGATACCAATCCTGACGACGACGGATTCGGCTTATTGATTCGTTGGTGTATCTATACAGCCAAGCTCGAACTTACTTATTAAAAATTCCTATAAATTGGAAGATTACTGCTCGCTTCGCTCGTAGTATCCCACCCTCACCTGCCCGTCTGTAGCTTTAGCGAAGGCGGGGACGGACGGCACAAATTTTTTCGGGCGAGGCTATCTATTTTTACAGTCGCTTTTTCCCCACCGCACCCGTGCGTGGACGACATTAAGAAACTCCCTTGAATAATTTTACATTCCTACTCATAGCGCAGAGCTTCCATCGGGCTTTTAAGGGAGGCTTGGCGGGCGGGATAGAGGCCGAACACAAGCCCTACGAACGCCGCCACTCCCAACCCCAAAAGGGCGGCCGCGATAGGAAAGGTAAATACCCAACCGAGAGCGACAATTCTGCTAAGGATAAGTGAGGCAAGAAAAGAAAAAGCGGCGCCGAGAGCTATTCCGACAACTCCGCCGAGCGCGGTAAGCATCACTGCTTCTAAAAGGAATTGCGTCATGATGTCTTTTTCTGTCGCTCCCAGAGCTTTGCGCAGGCCTATT
Organism: Candidatus Uhrbacteria bacterium RIFOXYB12_FULL_58_10; assembly: GCA_943359455.1. Taxonomy (GTDB): domain Bacteria; phylum Patescibacteriota; class Patescibacteriia; order UBA9934; family GWF2-40-263; genus YC12-FULL-57-11. Next base: position 15,497 of record CALRHL010000002.1, on the reverse strand, counting down.
TCGCGCGTTCGTTCAGATACCGAAACCAACATGATGTTCATAATGCCGATCCCGCCGACAATAAGAGAAATCGCGGCAACGGAAACTAACAAAACAGTTAGTATTCCCGTGATGGTCTGAACCCGTTCGGCCGCGTCGGCTTGCGTGGTTACGTGAAAATCATCTTTGTCGGGGTCGTCAATGTTGTGTGTCTCACGCAGAGTGAGCTCAATGTCCCGCACTACGCGGGGCATCATGTCTTCGGTCTCAGCTTGAGCAAGAATGGTATTAAAATGATTAATGCCAAAAAGGTACTGCTGGGCGGTTGTATAGGGTACCACCACCATATCGTCAGCATTAAAGAGGGCAACCTGTCCTTTCGGGGGCAGTATGCCGACAATGCGAAAGGTTCGCCCCTTTAATTTTATTTTCTCTCCAAGGGCCTCGGAAGGGCCAAAGAGTTTGCTCTTGATTTCTGATCCTATAACCGCAACATTCGCTTTTTGCCTAATATCTTCATCGGTAAAAAATGATCCCTTGTTCGGAAAAATATCAAGAATCTTAGCGATAAGCTCAGAGGCGCCGATGACATTTGTCCTGACTGTTTCATTTTCGAAAGTGACAGCGGCCACTTGCATGACCATTGGAGTTAATTCTTTTAACCCCTGCACATTGGAAGGTTTCCGCAACGCATCCACATCTTTTGGTTTTAGAGAATCGGTAAAAAGCTCGGCAAAACTCGAAGGGCCCGTCGGCTCTCTGCCGGGTTCAATAATAATTGTTTGAGAACCCAAACCCCGTACTTGATTTAAAATAAGGTCTTCAGCTCCTTGGCCGACGGACATCACTAAAATAATGGCGGTAATGCCAATAACAATGCCGAGTATGGTAAGTGCGGATCGAGATTTGTTTGTTTGAAGCCCACCGAGGGCTGTTGTAAAACTGTCGCTAAATATCATAGTTTGAATACATTCACCAGTAGTTATTTCTCAAAATGATCGCGAGCCCTGTGGCGGTGATTTACCTTTGTATCACTTTCTATATTGCCGTCGAGGACTCTAATAATTCGCTGGGCGTGTTCAGCAGTATAGGTTTCGTGGGTAATTAGAATAATAGTATGCCCTTCTTCTTCATTCAGTTTTTGAATAAACTCCATTACCATTTTTCCTGATTTAGAATCAAGGTTGCCCGTTGGCTCGTCTGCAAATATTACATTGGGTTTATTCACTAGCGCTCTGGCGATTGCTACGCGCTGTTTTTCGCCACCTGACAACTGAGAGGATTCGTGACTGATGCGATGAGAAAGCCCCACTGACTCAATGGCTTTGAGCGCGATCTCGTCGCGCATAGATTTTTTAACGTCAGAATAGAGAAGCGGCAGTTTTACATTCTCAAGAACGGTCGTTCTTGCAAGCAGATTGAATGATTGAAAAACAAACCCCATTTTTTTATTTCGTACATGGGCAATTTCTTCTTTTGAATAGTCGTCAATGGTTTTGCCGTCAAAGCGGTACTTTCCATTGGTGTGTCTGTCCAAGAAACCCAAGATATGAAGCAAGGTTGATTTGCCTGATCCCGAAGGCCCCATGATAGCAACGAATTCTCCCTCGTTAATTTCAAAAGACACATCACGAAGAGCATGTGTTTCCACACGATCGTTGTAATAGGTTTTTCCTATGTTTTTGACATCGATGAGCGGCATACTATTCTTCGCTGAAAGTTATTACTTTGTCACCATCATTGACTCCTTTTATAATCTCAATATTTCCATCAGAACCGCGGAGCCCTGTTTCTACTTTTACCTCTTCAAAATCTTCACTGTTTAATATTCTTACGAATTTATCTCCGTTTTTCCTGATGATGGATCGCTGTGGCACAGCAATAACATTTACCCTGCGGTCGCTTGCGATATCGATATTCGCGGTCATTCCTGACTTAACGCGCTCATCCTCTTTGGTAAATTGAAATGTCACTTTGTAGGTTGCAACGCCGTCCACAATGGTTTCCGCTGGATCAATAGCAACCACTTTCGCTTCAAAAACAACATCTCTGCCGTAGGCGTCAAGCGTAACCAACGAGGTGTTACCCACGCTTACTTTTGCGATATCCGCTTCCGGCACATTGGCTTCGATTTCAAATTTTGCTTCTGAAATTAGAGAAACAATAATAGTGTTGGCAGAAACTATCTCACCAACTTTAGCGTCTTGTGTTGTAATGATTCCATTGATTGGTGAGTAAACGATTGTTTTTGAAAGTCGCGCTTCGATGTTTTGGACATTTGCTTTCGTTTGCTTTATTTGAGCTTCCTGAGAGGTGACATTGGCTTCGGCTTGTTCAACCTGTGCTTTTTGGGCAGTAATTTGCTCGAGAGTTGAACCAGCTTTTTTGAGAGTCAATTCTGTTTCTGCGGACAAGAGAGCATATTGAGCATCGTTAACTTGAGCTTCAGCAGTAGTGACACTACTCTGGTTGATTTCCTTTTGTGTAGCAATAATTTGTTCTTGGTTGTTACTATTGGAGATAACTGTATTGACATTGACACGCGCTACATTCAAGTTGCTTTTGTATATACTGACCGTGCTTGAAGATATCCCAGCAGAACTATTTATTGCGTCACCAAGACGATTAAGAAAATCCCTAATAATAACTAAATGACCTTCTGCATTTACAAGTGCTTGGTCAAGTGATGGGAAGTCAGAAGTTGAAAAAGTGTCTAGTTCCACCTTAAAATCCTCCAGTTCATTTCCTGCAATGAACCGCTGCAATTCTACATCAATCTCAGCTTGGGAATTAGTTACTATGAAGGTCAATTTAGGACTACTACCATCATCATTATTAAACATCTCGTCAATTTGAGCATGCAAGGCATTATCTGCTTTGGTATATGCATCATTTAATATATCCATGGTGTCTCCATAGACATTTACTAAATCGTTACTAGCTTTACTTTGTACATTATTGAGGTTCAGTTCCGCATCTTCAACTGAATTTTGCGCATTTGAAACTTTTGTTTCTGCAATTTGTATTTCTTCAGGCCTTGTACCTTGCTCCAGTTCGGCAAGGCTTGCCTGCTCCGTTTCAACAGATGCTTGATATTGCTTAAGTTGGGCTTCAGCACTCTCCACTCCGGCTTCTGCCTGGGAGAGTTCCGCCAAGAGTTCTGAATTTTCAAGAGTGACAAGTATTTGGCCAGGCCTCACCTTATCACTGATATTCGCAGTGACCAGTGCAACTTTTCCGCTTTTCTCAAATGCAAGATCAACGCTCTCTGCCGGCTTAACGCGTCCCGTGACACTTACGTCCTGAACGAGGTCACGTTTTTCAGCGACAATAAAATCATATGCCAGAGCGCTGTCCCCGCCGAAATAGATGTAACTACCAATAACTCCTCCAAGAACAATGACGAGTAACACAATAATAATTGGTCTTTTTGGAACTTGGATCATAATCTTCATTAAAATTATTTATTACTATACGCGCGGGAGAGTTTTTCCAGGATTTTAATAAAATCGCTTCTTTCTTTTTCGCTGAGCTTGCTTAACACTCTTTGCATTCGTATTGTTATTTTCTTAAACCCATCCTCAAGCGTTTTCCTGCCTTTGGCAGTAATAGCAAGCCTGATAAGTCTGCGGTCATCTTTATCATAGATGCGTTCAAGCTGCTTCATTTTTGTCAAATTGTTGATGAGAGAAGTTGCGGAAGGAGGGGTAATGCAGAGGTGGTCGGCAACATCTTTCATGGGTGGGTTGTTTTTTTCAGCCACATAACGAAGCGTTCCCAATTGAAGATAGGAAAGGGGATCAATTTTTTCTCGATGTTTAGTGTGTTCCCGAATAAGACGAGTGGTGGTAATAATCAATGAAATAAGTTGTTCGATATTGGTATTCGGCATAAAGTTAGATGATCAAATCATTAGAGATTCTCAGTATATGGCAAAATAATAAAGAAGTCAAGCATGTGTGGATTAACCTTTTCTGTTAAAGGCGTATACCGCCGAGGCAACCATGCCTGCAGAAAATACAATGAGAAATAATGCATTGATAATATCTCCGCTTTCGCGGAGAATCGCTTTGTCAGATTTTTCCCTCAATTATATTCATGGCGTTGCGGAAAATCTTTTTTTCCGATGAAGAAAAATGTCCAGTCGGGGTCAGGTCCGGATAACGGAATTATCCAGCACGGTTATGGGGTCCGGTTATGATGATGTGAAGATTTATATTTCTCAATTCACACCAGATATTTTGATAAGTATTCTCGTAGCATAGACCGCAATGTCGTTTTTCCTTTACTCGTTTTCAAATAGATTTCTCTTCGTAATGCATCATACTTATCCAGATATGCTTCATAAAAAATAAGATTAATTGGTCGACGTGGTCGCGTGGAAGCTACATGTCCATTCTTATGAAGATCAATTCTATTCCTTAAATCTTCTGTAAACCCAACATAAAACTTTTTGTCCGCACATAAGAGTATATAAACGTAAAACATACGACGTAATTATACCAAAAAGAAAACCGTCTAGATTTACCAAGACGGTTTTCCTAGTTCACCTTAATGTCTAAGCACAGCGAAACCACCACTCGATGGCTCCGCCATGCACCAGACGGTGCATGGCTCCCTCTATTGGACGCGTTCCGAACCGTGAACTGGCGTGCCTTTGAGCAAGAGTTCCAGTTTAGTGGAATGACTGAGCTTTGCTCAGCATAGCTACTGGGAGATTAGATCGCCATCTCTTTGCGCTGTTTCTCCATCTCCCTCCATAACACACGCCACGCTTCCTCGATGAAGATATACCGCTCGGTAAGACGCAACATCAGTGGTGCTTTTACTTCAACCATAAACTTTCGATTTTCAGGCGTTAATCCTACCGACTGCCTAAGGTTATCCGTAAGGTCAGCGAGTTTGATCCGCCAAGCGTCGTCGTCCCTCGCCTCAACGAGTTTAGCCATCATGAGCGTCCAACGCTCCGTAGAGTTCTCGACGGCAAGAGGGTGCGTACAGAGCCTCACGAGGTCGATTGTACGGCTGGTAAAGCCCATGGCCTGCAATTCCTCGAACGTTACGCCCCCGTCCTCAATCACATCATGCAAGAGAGCGGCGAGAAAAACGTCATGATCGGGATCATCCCAATGATGACAGTCCATGACGAGCCGCTGCACTCGAAGGGAGTGCGAGTAGTTCTGCTCGTCTGGTAAGCCTTTTCGTGTGCCTCTGATCCTCTCTTTTACTAACGCCTCAGCGATAGGGTTCAATCTTTCGAATTGTTCGTATGCTTCTCCCAGTGTCATATAGTGTAAATAATGATGAATAAACGAAAAGTGGCCGAGAGATTGATCCAGAAAAACTGGATGAAATCTCCCAACCACTTTCGTGATCAGTCTCGGTAACGCATGTGGCTCTCAGCAGACTTCCCTGATTGCCTACCCACGAGTGGGAGCGGTACGAGGTTCGTCTATGGGACGAACTATCCTCTTCACTTTTACTCTTACACTATAGCTGAGAAATAGATTTTGGTCAAGAAAAAAACTGTTGTTACCCTGCTAATAAAGCTTAAAATGAGTTATCCCTACGCAGAAGATGTATATCCCTGTATTATGTATTTAATCCGTTTATCGGAGGTGGATGTCTGAAATAGCATCGTAGAAAACCAGCGCAAGCTGGCTTTTCTATTTAATCAGCTTCAACCCGTAACCGTTTTTCTTCCCAGATGGGGCTGATCGTATCTTCGGCCAAACTAGTTTGAGTACCTGCCTTGAAAAGTTATCATCGAGTTTATCTATAACCTTATTTTGATATAAGGTTAAAAATTTCAATGGAGTAGCCAGCAGATCAGCTAATTCAAGGCCAGCAATACGAGCCTCTTTTGTTTTAATCTTCATCTCTTTTGAGGATAGCCTCAGTTGGATTTTGTCGCTATCAAGATAGGAAGTTCCGTTGTTAAAGAAATTCTGAAACTCAGATTTTAATAGTTGATCTTCTTTTCCTCCTCTACCTTCGGCCATAACGTCACCCTTACTGTCGATACGTCTCAGAAATTGAACATAGCGTTCAAGAAGAAGATTCAGGCAATAATGATAAGGATGCATCGGTTGCCCGTACCTCTCTTTGTGGGCTTTCTTGTCTATTACAATGCAACAAATAGTAAATTCGGAACTCTCTAAAAAGTTAATGTAGATACCATTAAATGACGCTTTTACACTCGCATCGTTCAGTTTAGCGAAATGACCATTTTTATTGATCAGATCGGTGTAGTGGAAGGTGGGGCGATCATCGACATCTTCGGTAAAGATCGATCTCATCTCTTCAAATTTAGGGGCGATATAATTCTCATTCTGAAACTGCGAGAACATGATTCCACATAGTGCCAAGTATCTGCCTTGGATGGAATCCGTACACCCGTAACTATGATTTCCAGATTCATCAATATAAAGACGATAAATCTTACTCGTATCTTTCATAATTAGACCAGCCGAAGAAGTGAGCGATATATCTCAACCATCGCCCAAGTATCAAGTTTGCAGTATTCAAGCAAATCTTTAGCAATTTTGTCTTTCTGTGCCTGGGGAGTTTCAGCAGAGATGAGCTTTTCCCAACGCTCACTCGCCTGATCGCCCTTAGAGATGTTCAGGAGGCTATAGGATAGCGCAGGGACGATGACAGGGAGAACCTTCTTGATACTCGCACTCCCCTTGAAGGCAGGATCGACGTAGTGGTTATCCGAAAAAACTTTCATCAGGTCAAACATCTTATCGTTCAGCTCTTCAAGAAACGGCGCATGTTCGGGATGAAGCTCGGCGAGCTTACTGTTACGCTGTTTTTCGTATGAGCTATACCATGAAATAACGGTTCCTTTGGGATCTATGTCCGCCTTCATGCGCTCGATAAGGGGAAGCGTCAAATCACCGCTCGGATCGGTAATGAGAAATTCTTTATGCTCTATCTCCCCGTCTTTGTGCAGGATATGGAGGGAGTATTGAAATGGCACTTGCTCATACGCCCCGAAGCCGTCAAAGAGCGGGATTGCGCTTGAATATCCTTCGTAATCAAAGAACTGCAGAGGAAAAACAAGGCCACTCAGCACTTCATGGATCGCATCTTTGTTAATAATCGCCTTGCTCAGCGTATGTGCATCGTATTGAATGCGCTGTGTTTCGTTTAAATCCTCTGGATTATGGATGTCTACCAAAGACAGCTCCCCTCGATCGATCCAATCAGTAAGCTTCTTTTTGCTCATGCCGATTCGATTCAAATCATGAACCGAGTATTCAGGAATTTGAGGATTTGAATGTGCGAAGGTAGGGCAATGATTTGATCTTCCTTCGTAGACACAAAGACAGCCTTCTTCTTCGAGGGAGTTTAGATAGGTTTTTTCGTTCTGCATCTCTTCCCGTACCTGCATTTCGGCTTCAACAACCTCTTCCGTGAGATCGGCGTAAACGAATAGCTCGTGATAATTCACTTTGCCTTGTTTGATGTACTCACGATTGAGATGAATCACCGACGCTCTAACGACTCGTAATCCGCAACGCTCGATCACAAGCTTTTGGAAGGCAAGGTCATTTACATGATGGTGCGGTACTTTGCGCTTCACCTCGTTTGTCGCTTTGACCTCAAATAGCTCCCAGCCTTGAAGCTCAGGGCTATACCGCAAAATGTCGGCACGAATGAAGAAAACGTCATCTTGAAACGTAGCCTGAAAGAGAGTCTGAACACCGTCTTCGATGGCCTTTTTTGTATCGGTGATTGCCCGTTGACCCGACGATTCAATCAACATTCCTTCGGGAAAGAGCTTGCGACAGCTAGCCTCAGCAAGGTTGCCGTCTTCGATGATTTTCTTCTCGAAATCGCTAAACTCAATACCCTCAAACAGCTCAGGCTTATGTTTACGGAGCCAGAGGTTCTTACGGCAGAAGGTGTATTCGAGATAATCAGTTTTTGTAATCAGCATGTTTCTTACTTTACTATTCTTTACCTAATGAAGTAAAGTATTGCCATGAATCAGGCGATAAAGAAGATCAGGAACATTCTAAAAAGAAAGATCCAATTTTTGTATTTCAGTTCATCTAAGGACACATATTATGACCTTGAAACTGAATTTATTGATTTTCTTTTTGAAACCCCAGAGCTGTCGGAGGTAATGAGACGTATTGTACTGAAAGGAAAAATTCCGTACGAAAAGCTCAAAGAAATGTTTGTTATTTATTCCGTAAGGAACTCTAATAACAAAGCCGACGGCACGATTACATTTCCAAATTTTTATAACGACGAGGTCGAGCGGAAAACAAATATTTTGAAAACCGCACTTGCATTTGTCGAAGACGACCTCATTCGTAGCAAGTCTGAGCAAAAAACTTGGGGTGAAGAGGATTCGCAACGCGTCGCACACGCTCAGTACAATTCAGAAAACATGACTGCTCTAAGGAAGCTCTACCTCGATGTCATTCAGGAGATAGATCTTCTTGATACAGAAATCTATTCAAAGAAAGAGGAGCCGATCAAGGGATTTTTATTTAATCCAGATAACGGCGTGTTAAAATTCTCTGGTAAAGATATTACTCTCGCGAAACGGAAACAAATATCAGACGCCGTGCTATTAATGCGCTCACTTGTTAACGCTGAGAATAACGAATGGTTAGAGAAAGGAGAGATTCTCGCAGATTGGGGTCTGACAAAAGAAGATCGGGATATCGCAACAAGAAATAAGCTTTTCAATGCTGGAAAAGTGGTAAATCAATTCATTAAGGATGAAACGGGAATTGATGATTTTGTTGAATGCACGACACGCAAGGCTCGTATCAATCCAAAATATCGCTAGCAGAAAATGTTTTAAAACATTCCGCAAACCGAGACGGAGCGTTTGCAAATAGCACCTCATTTAGCCTGTGGGATAGACCTACAGGTTTTATGTTTCAGGGCGATAACAACGAATCAAATGTTCCCGCTGTCAAGCAATCGGGCGAACTCCCAGAAAAGGAAAATCTGGTTGGATTCTTTGCGTTGCTCTTGGAGGTCGATAAACGGATTAACGGCAAGGCAGGAATATGATTGATACCGTCTGCCTGCTGATCCCTTTGGATCAATGTGTTTTCATGGATAAGGACAACAAAGAAATTCCCAACTGGGATATGCACTCAAAAACCGAGAATTATCAAAAATTTATACGTAACCCGACAAAAGCAGACAAAGCTACAGGCATGTATTTTCCGAGAATAACGCTCTTCAAAAGACGATACGAGCAGTTCCAGAATGTAAAGATCGAGTTCTCTGCTCCCAAACTGCTTTACGATAACAATCTCGAAGAACTCAACAATGCCGATTTTAACAGGATGGTAGACGTACTTCTCGATCGGTTGAAACGCATGGGAGTACGGTTATTCCGACACTCCATACTGAACGCCAAAGTATCCGCCATTCACTATTCGAAAAATATTCTACTAACGGATGGCTACACGGCGAGCCACCTCATATCCGAGCTTGGGAAAATTGATCTGCGTAAAAGCTTTGACTTCGCTCGTGCTCGTTTCATCAACGACGGACAAAGCCTATGCGCCCATACCACCTCGCATGAGCTAGTCATCTACGACAAAATAGCAGATCTCAATAAGGGGAAGAAACGTGCCATAGATCGGGATCAGACTCCCTACCAAACAAGCCTATTCGGGGAGTTAAAAGGCAGGAAACAATTGATCGAGATTTTGCGCTTTGAAATCCGTTTATGCAAGAGAGAAAAGATTAACTCACTCTTCAAAAAATTGGGGTACGAACCGAACCTCACGTTCAAGCAGATGTTCAACAGTTTCATCAGCCAAAAAGTCGTCGGCCATTACTGGGAAAGGATCATCAATGCGAAAAATAATGGCCTGTTCACGTTGCCAATCAGTAGCAAGGATCTACTGCGTGAACTCTACAAAGCTCAGCCCGATATAAAGCCCAATCGTGCGCTGTATCTCGTCGGACTTACAACGCTCGCCAAGGACGGAAACGGGCTGAGGGAGTTACGGACTATCCTTACGGGTAAATCAAATGATCGGACGTGGTACCGCATTATCGCAGACCATCGGGAATTGGCGGAAAGCATTTCAAAAGATCGAGTCCGAGACTGGGTTTATCAGATTGACGAAGGGATCAAAAAATACGAGCCTATTACACGCTCGATCTACGAAATTGCTGTGTAAAGAATAGTAAAGTATAATACCTAACAACGCATATGAAAATAAATGCCAAGGAATTCTATACCGCAGACGACCTAGCCAAGGTCTTGCAGGTCAACATAATGACAATTTATCGGTATATCAAGGCAGGGAAATTAATAGCGCATAAGATCGGCAAAGAGTTCAGAATCGATAAAACTGAATTTGAGAGATTCCTTAAAAGTACGAAAATAAATTAATCTATGGCATCACTTCATTTTAAAGGAAAGTCGGCGGTATGGAATCATCACCTTTCCGTGCCATATCACACGCTTGAAAAGGACAAGGATTCATCGATAAATGGAGATGGCGATGTTGAAAACCTCATCGTTGAAGGCGATAACCTTATTGCCCTCAAAGCCCTACTCCCCAAGTACCAAAACCGAGTGAAATGTATTTATATTGATCCGCCATACAACACTGGAAATGAGGGCTGGGTGTACAACGATAATGTAAACAACCCATTAATCAATACATGGGTCGGTCAGACCGTCGGAAAAGAAGGGGAAGATTTTACTAGGCATGACAAATGGCTTTGCATGATGGCTCCCCGTCTGAAACTTTTACGAGAGCTATTGTCTGACGATGGGGTAATTTTCGTCAGCATTGACGATAACGAAGTTGGTAACCTCCGAGTCTTGATGGAGGAATGTTTTCCAAGCGGTTTCATCTCGCAAATGTCATGGAAGGGTAAACAGGGTGCAGAGGATGATACCTACTACCGTATATTGCACGAACACATCCTAGTATTTGCGAAAAATAAAGATCGTTTTGTCTCAGGAAAAGATGTTAACGAACAGACGTATCCAAAATTCGATCCGATCAAGCAGAGGAATTATAAGACCCAGTTACTAAGAAAATGGGGCAACAATAGCCGCAGACAAGATAGGCCGAAATTGTTTTACTCGATTCAAGATGATAGCGGAGTAGAATTTTTCCCGATGTTGCCTGATGGTACGGAAGGTTGTTGGCGATGGGGAAAAGAAACAATGCAGAAAGCGATTGAGGAAGGTCTGGTCGAGTTCTCATCTGGACGTAATGGAAGAAAAGAAGCTTACGAGAAAATTTACGAACCCAGTCAGGACGAAGAAGCGAACACAAAAAAATACAATACTTGGCTTGATGATTGTGGCACGACTTCGGATGGAACCGAGGAAATAATGTCTCTTTTTGAGGGGGTAAAAATCTTCAACTACCCAAAGCCATCCACATTGATTAAAAAGTTAATAAAGATGTCTGGGGCGAAAAATGATGCCATCATTCTCGACTCATTCGCTGGCTCTGGAACGACGGCACAAGCTGTCTTAGAGCTAAATAAGGAAGACGAGGCTACAAGAAAATTCATTCTTATTCAGATCCAAGAACAAATTCAGGAGGGTAAGCCTGCCCATGATGCAGGTTACAAATGGGTGCATGAAATCACTCGTGAACGAGTCAAGCGTGTAGTCATAGCGAACGAACAAGATACGGGATTCAGTTACTTTAAGCTCGGATCGCCAATTGATGCCGAGAATATCCTTTCTGGAAACCTCCCTAGCTATAACGAATTTGCGAAATACGTTTACTATCTCGCAACTGGAAGATCGCTTGAAGCTGAAAGTAAGATTAGGCAAAAAGATTACTTTGTCGGCTCGGAAAATGGAGAGTCAGTTTACCTTCTCTATAATGACAACATCGAAGAATTGAAGAAGCTGGCGATCACGCTTGATTGGGCTAAGAAAGCCCACGAGAAGGATAGCGGTCGCAAGGTAGTCTATGCACCTGCTTGCTATCTCGATGAAGATCATCTAGCGCAATTCAACATTGTGTTCGTTGGCATTCCCTATAACCTTTTCGAAAGGGTTTAACTTGTATGATCCTCAAAGATTACCAAGCTAAAGTCATCGATTCGGTAAAAGACTTTTTCAAGTCGCTGGAAAAAAATCAAAGCGTCGCTGAATCATTGCCCGAAGCAGTCCGCAATACGGTGAATTATGTTGGACTGACTTATGAAGAAAGGGATTCCCAATATCAGGGTTTTACCGACCGACCACGAACAGGTACAGGCAACATGTACCCACGAGTATGCATCAAGATTCCAACGGGAGGCGGTAAGACACTGTTGGCCGTAGAAACAATTCGAGCTTTCCAAGGCACGCTCGCAAAGAAACGAACGGGACTTGTCGTTTGGATTACTCATCGTGATCAAATCTATAGACAAACCCTTGAACACCTCCAAGATAAAACTCACATGTATCGACAGATGCTCGACCAAGTGAGTGGAAATAGAACGCTCGTTCTAGAAAAGGGACAACGCATCAGAAAGCAGGACGTTGAAGAAAATCTCGTCATCCTGATGTTGATGATTCAATCAACAAACCGTACCGACTATTCAAAACTCGAAGTCTTCAAGGACAACGGAGGCTTCACCGACTTCTTCCCCGAAGACAATCTTTTCGACGAACACAGGAAGCTAATAGATACCGTTCCGAACCTCGACATTATCCCAAGCAACTTGCTCGATCAGGCCTTGGTAAAAACAAGCTTAGGGAACGTAGTACGTATACTCAATCCACTTTTCATTGTCGATGAATTTCATCGTATGTGGAGCGATAGGGCGCAGAACACGCTGAATGGTCTGAATCCTGCGCTCGTGTTTGGGCTATCTGCTACCCCAAAGGACGGGATGAATATTCTCTACAAAGTTTCTGGACGACAGCTCGAACGAGAAGAGATGGTAAAACTCGACCTGCACTTATTTCCTCCTGCTACGAACGGCAATTGGCGTGAAATGGTTGATAACGTCAAAGCTCGACGAGAATTGCTGGAACAGCGATCAGATGAATTGCGTGGCAATCAAGGAACGTACATTCGGCCAATTGCGCTCTTCCAAGTCGAGCGCACTGGCAAGGAGCAACGAGGATCAGACTTCGTTCACAGCGAAGATGTTCGAGAATATTTACAGAACATTGGCGTACCGAAAGATCAGGTAAAAGTGAAGTCGAGTTCGCTGGACGAAATCAAGGAAGAAAAGTTGCTCTCTTCCGATAGCGACGTGCGATACGTAATTACGAAAGAAGCTTTGTCCGAGGGTTGGGACTGTTCATTTGCGTATGTGCTTGGAATCATTCCGAACTCGCAATCGAACACCTCGATGACTCAGCTTATCGGTCGCATACTTCGACAGCCCTATGCGAGTAAGACTGGCATTCGGGAATTGGATGAGAGCTACGTTTACTTCGCAGAGGGCGACACGCAACAGGTACTCCAAAAGATTAAACAGGGATTCGAAGACGAGGGGCTTGGAGATTTGATCGCTGGCATTCTTCCGAACGGCGGAAATAATGAAATCACGAATCCGCCACGACAAGTTCCCATCAAACAAAGCATTCTCAAAAACAATCCCGAATCGCTTTTCTTGCCTCAGTGGACGATCAAAGACGGTACGAATTGCAGGAGACTTGTTTATGAGATCGACATAGAGCCACGTATCGACTGGCACAAGCCTAACTACGAGCAATGGATCGACGAAACGCTCATACCTTCTCTTGGCAGGTTAACCAGTCTGCCACAAGAGATCATCTATAGCCTTGAAGGTGTAGTCGATAAACGTGATTCATCCGAAACGCTCACGCAGGGTTTTGACGTGCAATACATCACACGACGAGTTGCCGAAGTCGTTAAAAATCCGTTTATTTCCTACGACATTACCCATAAAGTCGTAGCGGATTTTGTAACACGCAAATCGCAAGAAGATCTGGATAAGCAAAGCGGGTTCATCGCTAACGAGTTCGTAAAATATCTTGAACTCTACAAGAACGAGCAGGAAGCCGAGATTTTCAATCAGCTCGTTGAAGCAAGTGTCATCACGCTCTCGCTTTCGAGCGATCCTAAAATTGGTTTCGAACTCCCTAAAAAAGATTGGTTGATTCCATCCGAGTTTGATACGCCGTATAGGAACTCCCTGTACGAAAAGGTTGATGTAAAATCCCTCAACTCATTAGAAAAGCAGATTGCTGGCATCATTGATAACCAACCGAATGTTCTTTGGTGGACAAGAAACAAGGTTGGACGTGGCTGGTATGCCATTCAGGGCTGGCAGAGGAACAAGGTTCGACCTGACTTCATCGTTGCCCGAAAGACGAAAGATAACGAGCTTGAAATCGTCTACGTACTCGAAAGCAAAGGCGAACAGCTTCTCGGCAACAAAGATACTCAATATAAACAGAACCTCTTCGTGGCGATGAACAGTCAGAAGAACAAAATAGAAACCATTCAGACCAATACAGTGAAGTATAAGTTGAACGATAAGTTTCAATTTGAGTTTGTCGAGCAAAAACAAGAGGAGGCAACAATTAATCGGCTATTTGGCTCAGAGACAAATGTATGAAAGCCGTAATCCTCGCTCGTGTTTCAACCGAAGAGCAGAGGGACGCTGGGAATTCTCTCCCAGCGCAGATTGAACGTATTCGATCCTACTGCCAAAGGAAGGAATTCAACGTCGTTGAAACATTCAGCTTTGATGAAAGCGCATACAAAACAAAACGGGATGAATTCGACAAGATCCTAGAATTCCTCGACCAGACCAAGGAGAAAGTTGCGGTCTGTTTCGATAAGGTCGATAGGCTTTCTCGCAACGTCTTTGATAAGCGTGTTTCGACGCTTTACGAAAAGGCAGTCGATAATCAAATCGAGTTGCATTTTGTCTCAGACGGCCAGATCATCAACAGCCAAATGTCCGCCGTCGAAAAGTTTCAATTCGGCATGAGTTTAGGTTTGGCAAAATACTACTCGGACGCAATCAGCGATAACGTGGTACGGGCATTCGAGCAGAAAAGGCGTGATGGAGAAATCACAGGTCAATGTTGTTTAGGCTATATCCATGCCGTTGATTTGATGGCAAACAAAACGGTCGTTCCCGATCCTGACCGAGCGCATTTGATTGTGAAGATTTTTCAAATGTACGGGACGGGTAACCACTCGATGAAAACGATTCTGGAAGAAGTTACAAAAGCAGGGCTTCGTAGCCGAAAGGGATTCAAGCTTTCAAAAAGTGCCATTGAAAATATTTTGAAGGAACCCTTCTATTACGGCATGGCTCGCTGTAAAAAGTACGATCAAATTTACGCTCACAAATACGAAAGGCTCATAGCAAAAGAGCTTTTTGATCGATGCACAAAGATTCGATTGGCCAGAAAATCCCTGCCGAACAAAGCACATTCGAAAGACTTTATTTTCAAGGGCTTATTGCGCTGTCAGAATTGCGGTTGCACCATGTCGCCAGAATTCCACAAAAAACCGAGTGGTCTAGAATTTCGGCTGTACGCCTGTACGAATTCAAAGGGTGTC
>CALRHL010000001.1 GCA_943359455.1 Candidatus Uhrbacteria bacterium RIFOXYB12_FULL_58_10 | reverse complement strand
TCATCACCAATATTGATCGTTCCTGTTGTTCCTGAGTTGAGTGTCAAGGTTGTTGCTGCACCACTCGCCACAGAACCAGCTCCGACAAATGTTAACGAAGTCATGTTGAGAAGTGTCCCGTCAACCGTAAGCGATCCTGTGTTCGTGTCGTCGTCGATTGTGATGGATCCTGTGGTAGATGAAACATCAAACTCCGCAGTTTCGATGCTAAATGTGTCTGTTGCAGAACCAATAGTGATGGTATCTGGTGAGCTATTTTCTGTTGCGATGGTAATATCGTCTGAGGCCGTTCCACTTGCGATATTAACCGAAACAATATCAGCGACACTTCCAATAGTGATCGTTCCACCTCCACCAGGAGCATCAAGTGAAAGTCCGGTATTTGTTGCGGAGCTGATATTGAGTGAACCTGTTCCTGTTATGTTTGAATCGTCAATAAATACATTCCCTGACGCGTTTAAAACAATAGAGTCTCCACCATCACCAAGATTTACATTTCCATTACTCGTGAGGGTCCCTGCTATTGTCAATGCGGCAGAAGTCGTAACCGTTGTAGCAGTAAGAGCAATGGTTCCGTCAACCGTATTACTAATGGTTTCATCATTTTGCAATTCAATGTCTGTATCCCAAGCCTCGGTATTTTCAATTTCAATTGCCTTATCCGTTGCACCATCTTCAGAGGCAAGGTCAATGACGATTCCTCGGGTAAGATCTGTTGGGGCGGTCCCAAGAGAGGTCATGAGAACAAATAGTCCACCGACCGATCTGTTTGATTGATCTGTTGCGGTTGCATCAATGGTAACGGCTGATCGGTTTGCATCATTCGTTCCTGTGAGAGTGACATTAAGCGGAGCAGCTTGCGCTGCAGCATCTGATGTTATATTTGCGCCAACATTTGCGTCGAGTGTTACATTAAAATCGCCACCAGAGAGGTCGAAGTTACCGTCCGATGCTATCGCTCCAATTCCTGTCATGTCGCCCGTTGTATTAATGTCCCAGTCGGATGTATTAAGAGAAATCGTATCTCCACCGTCACCGATGATCGTATTTTGACCAAACGTAAGAGCCCCTGTCGATATAACAAGATTCAGATCTCCTGCAATCGTATCGATCGTTCCTGCACCGACGAAGGCAAGTGAGTCGTCTACAAGAATCGTTCCTTCGACATTGAATGCAGCGTCTGTAAAAATTCCACCTTCGACTCCAACATCACCACTGACAAATAGATCATCTCCAGATAGCGAAAATACTCCGTCAGCAATCGTCTCAGCTCCACTTGTGCCGATGACGACATCGTCATCATCTTCAAAAGTAGAGAAAAGTCCTGTTTCCCATAGTGTCGCGCCTGCAGAAATATCCGTGAGGTACGCAACCGTTCCGGAGGCGTTTTGGAAGGTGACCGTTTGGTCTGCTGTTGGATTTGTTATGGAAAATATTGTTTCAAAATCGTTTGCCGTTGCTCCTTCGAAAACAAATGGAGAAGCACCAGAAAAAACAGCGCCTGTAAGATCGTAAATTCCTGTTCCAGTACCACCATCTGTATGTAAAAGATCTGTGGAATCAAATCCATCGAGTGTTTGTGAATTGAGCGCGTACGGCGCAGCAACAATCTGTTTGCGTGGATTTAATGTTTCTCCACTCACCTCAACTTCAAGATAGACATTGGTATTATCACCAAAAATATTTGAGACGGCGAACGGATACGCCTCTGACAATCCATCTGGATCCACGGTGGAACCAATGTTTTCAGAAAAAAGTCCGTCGGTGAGTGCGACTGTTTGGGTTTCGTCCCCCACATCGCATCCAACACCATCGTCAGATTCCCAGAGACATGTTCCGCCAGAAGATGCATCAAAAAAACGAAAAACCATTTCGAGCGATGCGTCTGAGACAGGAACACCATTGGCATTGAGCAGTCGACCCTGGTACGAGATAGCGTCAACAGGGTCGACTGCGTGCGCGATAGGAGTATGAATGATTGAAACCGCAATGACGACCAGGCACAAAACCGTGATCGTCAGGGAGCGTAAGATTCGATTGTAGAAGACCGAGTTGGTCATAACAGGCAGACGAATATTCTCACCAGACGTCGTGGGTATTGTTACGTCCTCTCCGACGGTTCTTGAGACGACGCGACGGTTCCCTCTGGAGACAATTTTACATCTGCAAAAAATTCACTTGGCTCTTTTTTATTGCGGTAATCGATCGGACGAATCTCTGCGGCAGAGAATCCGATTTTTTCATACACCGTGTAGTACTCGTTTGGTCCAAGCAAGAATGTATACCGACCTTTACTGTCGGTTACGGTTGTTTCAAGCAACTTGTTGTACTTTGGTTCGAACACCCTGGCGATCACTTTTTCAAGCGGTCGACCTGTTTGCTCGTCGTACACAATTCCCCAGGACTTTGGACGTTTTGGCATCGCCAGACGTTTCACGAGCAAGTAAAGAGCGATTTGAATGACGACCATGACGATTGTGAATTTACTTGGGTGGATCACTGCGGCGACAATAGCGAGAATCGTGCCAGATATCGCGATAGCTTTTTGGGCTCGGCGAAGTCTGATATGACGCAACACCGCTTTTGGCGTGTGAACCGCAGCGTTTTCTGCTAAGTCCATCGGAATATTCGCTGTGATGCTTGCACGACGATCGGTTACCTCGATTGGCTCACTGTGATATACATCGAGAAATTCTCCATCATCACGAGTATCCGCGAGATATTCAGATGGAAAAGAGAATCCAACTTTG
Organism: Candidatus Uhrbacteria bacterium RIFOXYB12_FULL_58_10; assembly: GCA_943359455.1. Classification (GTDB taxonomy): domain Bacteria; phylum Patescibacteriota; class Patescibacteriia; order UBA9934; family GWF2-40-263; genus YC12-FULL-57-11. Next base: position 108,164 of record CALRHL010000001.1, on the reverse strand, counting down.
GAAACCGTCAATCGGTACCTTCCTGGGGGAGCGAGGAAAAAATAACGTCCTCCTTTGTCTGTTACACGACTTCGTATGAGCCGTCCTGTGACACCTTCCTCTCCTTGCCATTCGTCAGGCATGCTCCAAAGACGAACGACAGCAAGATCGATCGGAACCTTTGTGATTGCGTGATAAACGACACCGTATGCTTTGCGCTTTCTTTTCCAGAAGAGCAATACAGGAGAGGTGAAAAGGTTTTGTAAGAGGAGAAGAAGATCAAAACTCGAGATGAGCGACACAGTCGCTGCGGTTGTGATGATGGCAAGCACGGGGGTGGAGACCGCGGCCGTTTCTTCAACTCCTGGAATTTCACGAATTGTTTCAAGAGTTTCTCCAACTGTTTCAGACACATAGAGTGTAAGATCGGTAAGAGTACTCGAAGCTTTTTCAAAGAGCGTTGTTGTTTCAGAATCAGATACCGGAGGCACAATCTCTTCAGCTGGGAGCGCTACCAGTTGAATGGATTGATTGACGATGTTATCCGTCACGGAAAACGTCCCTGTCGTTTGCGCTGTGTACCCCACAGCGTCAGCGGAAAGAGCGTACGTCGTGTTCGGGACATACCAACCAAATGTTCCGTCACTTACAGAATATGGATTCAACTGCGCGTAGGGGGATCCATCCCAAACGACAGTTCCATTTTCTAAAAGCGTGAGAGTTGCACCTCCGATATAAGAGGTTTGACCATCGATGGTGTCGAAAACGTATCCCTCGTCTTCAACGTCGATCGTCGTTGTGATGGATTGGATGGATCCATCGGTGTAGTAGATAGACACCGCACTTGCGGATGATCCAGAAGTTTCTGGGGAAGAAACGTCTGTTTCATACGTTCGACCGTCGGCGGAAGCGGTCATGATGTACACGCCTGTGTCCAGCACGAGCTGGATGCGGTCTATCTGTTGGTAGATGTGCTCGGTCTCGAGCGTAATGCGAAGTGGTCGGGATGGAAGCAGATGCACCTCTCCGGAGCCGGAAGGTGAAAGCTCGATCGCGCCGTTCGCCACAAGGAACGAAATGTCCTCATTTGGAATGAGGTCTCCTCCTGACACGGTTGTTGGAGGGATTTCTGGCGATTCCTCGCCGGTTTCACTTTCATCGGAAGCAGAACCGCTTCCAGAAAGTGAACTGTCTGACGTCCCATCTGCAGGGACCTCTCCCGAAGGCGAACTTCCGCCCCCAGAAGAAGTCGACGTCGTATCGATGGTTTCGACTACATCGACCTCCCCTTCTTCGGAAGGAGTCACTGCAGGTGGAACCTCTTCGTCGGCTGGTAGCACCTCTTCTTCTGAAGCACTTGGAGTACCCGTCGCAAGCGCCCCAGAAGCGAACTGCTCAGCTGTGTCGTAAGAAAAAACCCCGATGTAATAGGTCGTGTCGTTTGTGAGATCGGAAATAGTTACGGATTCATCGGAACCGTCGTAGACTATTTCGCAATCAGGATCTTCCGCATCCGTCGGTGCTTCGTCTGTGCAGACAACCACGATAACACCAGCGAGATCTTCGTCCGTTGAATTCGTCCAAGTGATCGTGATAGATTCGTCAGATTCTGTGACATCGACGGAACTGACATTCGTGGGAGACGCATCGTCTTCCGTCGTGAACGTATTGTCAGCGGAAGTCGAGTCATTTCCCGATGAATCTGTTGAAGTAACTTCGAAGTGATATGTCGTTCCTTCTTCAAGTCCAGTGATTGTGACAGTATGTTCGGTTGTGAGTGTTGAGTCTGTTTCCGTTTCTCCGTAGGAAGATGTCGTCCCGTAGGAGACCTCAGACGTCGTTGGCTCGTCGGTCGTCCATGTTATGGTGACGGATGTTGTTGACGTAACCGTTTCTTCGATAGAAGAAATCAAAGGATCGGTTACATCTGATGTTGTGAATGTCTGATCGGATGAAGTTGTCTGATTTGCACACAAATCAGATGAACGAACACGAAAGTGGTATTCAACTCCATCAGATAAGTTTGTGAGTGTGATCGAGTGTGTACTGACGAGACTTGTGCTTGTTTCTGTACCGATCTCGTACGAAGATGTCGTGCCGTAGTCGACTTTGCTATCCGCGTTTTCATTTGTAGACCAAGAAATAGTCGACGATGAGGATGTGACGGAAGAAACGACAATAGATGAAATTGTAGGGGCTGTAGAGTCTCCACAACCACCTCCACCCCCTCCACCACCCCCGCCATCTTGTGAAACCTCTGCCTCTACAGCAATCGATCCCGCATCAAGCATGGGAAGCGCGATCGAACCTGAGTCGCCGAATGTACCTGCGATGTTTATGAAATACGTCCCTGCGTTGGATGGGTTTGTGATCTGATTCACACCTGTTCCAGAAGCAGTCGCATTTGTTCCGACCTTTATCGTGACTTCACTTGTTGCTGCGATTGCTCCACCATTGAGCGCACAAATGGTAAGGGTGACGACATCAGCAGCTACGCTGACGGATGCATCCTCTAGTCCTAAACAGTCTGGAGCGGTTGTCAGATCTGTTCCATCATCTTCGATATCGATATCATCTTCTGTGATCGTTGATGTGTCGAACGATCCAGCGAATGTAATCGTGATTGTCTCTCCTTCATCCACTCCACTTGGAGTTGTAAAGACTATTGTGTGGTCCGCAGCTTCTGATGTTTCCAGGGTACTTGGAAAATCATTTGTTGATGTGACCGTGGCTGCATTTGAAACAGCCGCAACCATCATTGTCAGGATGACAATGATCGATACGACGCTCCAAAACTTTTTAAACATTTTCTGCACACAATGTTTTACACATTAGCTCTCCCCATCTCTCCCCTCCTTTTTAAGGAGGGGTTGGGGGTGGTTACGGTTTAACCACCCGTCCTGATCGTCGCTAATCTCCGCTTCAATTTTACGATCCCTTTCCATATCAGGATGAGGATCATTACATCGACTGCCATGCAAATCAGCAACTGCCAAGGAAACATCCAGTAAGAAATTTCTGCCGTTTGTTCGTTCACTCCATATTGGACAGACAATGTTGCTTTGACTGGTCCAACTGCGAACAACTTGAACTGTTTAAAAACTGTTTCTAGAAATCCGTCTGGAACTGTCTCGAGTTCACCGGAGAATGTTCGTGTGCTTCCTGGTAACACACGCCCTTCCTCCGTATTCACGTTTTTGACAAGGACAGTTCTATTAAAAATGTCTTTGACCGTGATTGTCGCCGTTGGCTTCACAACAACATTCCCTTGATTCTGAAGTCGAAACGCATAACTCACATCATGCAGTGTCTGGATTTGGTCATCTGGTGTGACAAAATCGAGAAGCGCGAGCTTTTCGATTGTTTCGCCTGAAACAGTGACGAAAAGAAGCACAGCTGTTTTTGCCTCGATTGATGCACCATTTGTTGCAACAACTTCAGATGGTGTTGTTGAAATAGTGACCGCTGCAAAGTAGCTTCCTGATTCGATCCCTGATGGAATGCTGACCTTGAAAGGAACGTCTACTTTTGTACGAGCTGGGATTGTGACCGTATTTACAGGAAACGAAATCCACTCAGGGAGGCCCGAGTGATCTGTTTCATATGGAATGAACTCTGGAGAGCCGGACGATTTTCCTGCCACAAATTTCAATGTGGCAAGATAATACGTCTGTTCGGCAACGCTAGTGTTGACAACCGTGACAGTGCGTTCAATCACCTCGTTTCTTGCTCCGTAGATATCGATCGAAGCAGGAGAAACAGCAAAGGCGAAAACGCTCTGTGGGATCCACACCAATATTGCGGAGCAGATGAGAATTTTCAGTAAGCGGTTCATAGAGAATTACTCGTGTACATACAGTCTGAGCCTGTCGAAGACTCCAGCTAGTAGTTCCCTGAAACAATGACTGTTAACGATTGGGAATATATCCCGTCAGCAGTTGTTGAACTGATCGTGGTCTTAAGGGTGAGAAAGGTACGGCTATCGAATTGAACGCCAGACTCTGAAACAATGTCCTGAAAGGATGTTGTAAAGGCCGTATCAGACGTATCAAATGTCGAATCAGCAAGCGTTGTGTCTGAGGAACGACCGCCGTACTCTTCTGATCCCGCTGTGACTGCTCCATCTGCCACGTCATTAATGGTCTCAGCACCCGCACTAAGATCACCGTCGTCCATGATCTGCACAACGTAACCGCCGTCAATGTCGGCAGTGACCTCCATTCCAACGATGGATGTGCTAACTTCGGAGGAATCGAGTTCCCCAAGATTCGTTGTCGCTCCGGACAATTCAACGACGTAATCGTTTGAGCTGTCAATCACAGGATCAGTGCCCGCAGTGACGAACTCGTCGACAGTAACTGTCCCTACCCCGACTGAAACAATTTTTCCGACTGCAGAGACCTGGGCGGCTCCTCGATCCTGGATCAGGGCAATCATATCTCCAACGAGGAGTGCATCTGTGGAACAGGTGACTGTCGTTCCAGCCACTGCCGTTGCGTCTCGTTCAGAAGAAGAGTCTTCTGAAAAGAGCGAAAAGTCGATTACCTGATCGAATACTCCCGCACGATACCCAGCTTCGAGATCGAAGGACGTACTAGATGACGGACCAGCGCCAGTGGCACCAGTGGTATCACGAAGGATGTAGGATGCTGATGAGCTCGTGTCATCTCCACCATCTCCAATTGTATCCCACCGAATTTCAAAACTCGGAGAGGTCATCTGAGCTTTGGCACTAAACGCTGTACCAAAAAACCCCACAATCACGATGGCCGTCAGAAATCTCTGCATAATCTAACCGTTCGTGCTCCTATTATACCTTGAATACATTATTTCGTCAATCAGTTTATTGGCTAATTTAAGCCAATTATTAAGCATTTTTGTGTGGATAAGACTCTCAAGGATAGAAAATCATCGAATAAACTGTGGAAAACTCAAACTTATCCACATAATAAAAAAATGTCTACACCAGTGTAGACAAAACATATTTATAACTTCAATTTGCCCTGCTTTCCATACGTCATTGCGAGGAGACCTCAGTCGACGAAGCAATCTCAGTGCTGAACAACGGTTATTATACTACTACATATCGAGAATCTCAAATTGTTTCACGTGAAACAATTGTTGGTTCCGTTTTATCGTCAATTACAACAGAATGTCTCAGCATCATTCGTAATGTCGACTTACCCTTAGATGTTTTCAGATAGGTCTCTCGACGGATTGCGTCCGCCTTAGTAAGAAATGCCTCATAAAAAACCAGTTTCAGCGGTCTGTAGAGTTTCGTAGATCGTACGTTGCCACTAGAATGCTCTGAAAATCGTCGTTTAAGGTCTGCTGTACTGCCAGTGTAGATCCAGTTTCTCTCTATTGATTTCAGGATATAGACGTAGTGCATAAGTCAGCAGAGTATCTTCATCATTTATATCAAAACCCGTAGTCGCTCATGGAAACCATACGTTTGCATGGCTTGCCACGCACCATGTAAGGCGCACGGTAAACCATGAACCCTACGTGGTTCCGGCCTGACTGCCGCGCACTATGTAAAGTGCACGGCACCATGAACCATCTTATAACAAAACACGTAGTCGCTCATGGAAACCATACGTTTGCATGGCATGCCATGAACCCTACGTGGTTCAGGGCTGACTGCCGCGCACTATGTAAAGTGCACGGCACCATGAACCATCTTATAACAAAACACGTAGTCGCTCATGGAAACCATACGTTTGCATGGCATGCCATGAACCCTACGTGGTTCATGGTGGACCTGTGGGGATTCGAACCCCAGACCTCTGCAATGCGAATGCAGCGCTCTACCAACTGAGCTACAGGCCCACAACCTTAAATTCGAAGAAGGAAAACTCGAAATTCGAAAGTCTGAGAAATTGTTTCACGTGAAACAATTGCGGTCAATCGTAAAAGCTTGTGGCTTGCCATGCACCATGTAAGGCGCACGGTAAACCATGAACCCTACGTGGTTCAGGCCTGACTGCCGCGCACTATGTAAAGTGCACGACACCATGAACTATTTTTTAACAATACACGTACTCGCTCATGGAAACCATATGTTTGCATGGCTTGCCATGAACCCAACGTGGTTCAGGCCTGACTGCCGCGCACTATGTAAAGTGCACGGCACCATGAACCATTTTATAACAAAACCCATAGTCGCTCATGGAAACCATACGCTTGCATGGCTTGCCATGAACCCTACGTGGTTCATGGTGTCCCCGGGAGGAATTGCACCCCCATCGTCAACTTAGGACGTTGCCGCACTATCTATTATGCTACGGGGACAGTATGGGGCTCTCTTGCATGCGTCGTAAAACGTATGAAGAACTTTCCGCGTACAGAAGCCCGGGGCATGCTATAATGGCGAAACAGTGACGAAAGTATAAGTCTTTTTTTTATCCACGTCAAAGCATTTTATGAGCATTGATCCGATTATTTTTTGGATTATCATCTCCTTACTCCTCGTTGCGGTTTCCACACTAATTTTTTTGATAAGTCGTCGTGGGAATTCAACATCAACACCCGATCAGACTGTCATGGTGAATATAATCAACGATCTACGCCGAGATCTTCAGGATAACCAGCATAAAAACCGCACGGAGGTTCAACAAAGACTTGATGTTATGAGCGATCAGCTGCTGAAAGGATTGTCTGAATCCTCCAGTACATTACAAAAACACTTTGCCCATAGTCTCGGGACATTCAAGGATGTCACAGAACGTCTGACAAAAATCGACGAGACGAATAAACAGGTCCTCGAATTCTCAAATCAACTCCAAAGCCTTGAGAATATTCTTAAGAACCCCAAACAGCGTGGAATTCTCGGTGAGTATTGGCTAGAAACATTGCTCGGACAGGTACTTCAGCCGGGACAATACAAAATGCAATACGATCTTGGGATTGATGAAGAAACAGGTGCAAAACTTATTCCAGACTCCGTAATCTTCATTAAGGATTTGTTGATCCCTATTGACGCAAAATTTTCTCTTGAGAATTATAACAAAGTGTCGATGGAGTCTGACACATCTCGTCGAGAAGTCTTAGAAAAGGAATTTAAGTCAGATGTAAAGAAACGAATCGATGAAACGTCAAAATATATCAAGACAGACCGCGGTACAACAAACTTCGCATTTATGTTTGTTCCAGCAGAAGGTGTTTACCATAGTCTAATTGGCGCATCCGTCGGTGCTGTTCAGGTCAATTCTAGAAATTTAATTGAGTATGCATTCGAAAAAGGAGTGATGATTGTTTCACCGACATCATTCTACGCTTATCTTCAGACAGTATTGCTTGGTCTAAAGGCCTTGCAGATCGAAGAAAGCGTCAAAGAGATACAACAGTTTGCAGAACAGCTCGTCCGTCATCTCAAGTCATACGAGGAATTTCACAATAAGGTTGGTAAGCATCTCGAAACAACATACCGAGCTTACGCAGATTCTTCAAAAGAGTTTAAAAAAATCGACAAAGATATCTTTAAAATCACTGCAGGCACTTCAGGTAAGCTCTTAGAGCCAGCAGATATTGAAAGGCCAGTGATCGATTAGTTTATTGCGTTATTTTTTACCCATCCATCATGCTACACTTGTCTTCACTATGCCAGACTCTTCTCGCCATCACGAATCCTCCCCATCCCCTGAAGCAATCTCCCACATGCGCAAAGCAGACCTTTCTCCTAAGGTAGGGAGCTATGTTGATAATCTCACCGACCAACTCGCTCTTCTTGTAAAGAAATACAACAAAACTCACCCCAAACAGCTTGAACCTCTCGTGTTATCAGAGGAAATGACCCTCGAAGATGTAAAACACTTTGGAAAGCTCAGCAAACACCTTCTCTTTGCCTTTGAACAAAACAACATCCCTCCCTCAGAGCTCAAAGCGTTCGAAGAGGAACAAAGAAAAACATTCAGTGAAAATCATCTCATAGAAGCCAGAGAAGTCCTCGGACAAGAAAACGTCTTTGGACCATCTGCTGTTGAAAACACCTTTGGAACAAAACTCGAAACCAAAGACATCCCTCCCATCCCATTTTCCAAAGCAGAACTCGAACGAGCCAAGGAACAGAACCAGTTCCTTGTCCTTCGCATAGACAAAGCTCCAGATGGACAACCTCTTACGATGAAAAAGATGAATGAGATCATGACTCCGAAGTTTAAGAAGAACAACAAAGGAAAGGTATTCTTTGACACCGACCGGTACAAAAACGAACCGTTCTACACAGAAGAAACCTCAACCATCCGTTGGTCACTCGTTTCTAAAGAAGTCCTTCCAGACTCCACAGACAAAAACTACGTGAAACAAACCGAAGTAATTGTTGCTCACCTCAGAAATAACATCTACAAAGACCAAGAAGTTCCCGAACCTTACAAATCTGCCATCACAGAGTTCGAATCCAAAAAAGCAGACCTCACCGCTCGTATCTCAACAGACTGGGCAAAAGTTGCTGAAGAACTCGAATCGCTTCAGATCACTATTCTCACAAGACAAACTCCCGCAGAAGCAATCTATGACACCCTTATCAGGTTCAACACGATAAATACTAGACATCTCCCAAATCATTATGCTTGGACAAGAAGTCGCCACTCTGACGGGCGCCTCGTGCGCGTCGGTGACGCGGTCGCGGTTGGCGTGAGCGTGAGCAGGTGGAATCCTGGGATTGGGAATGGTTCCCTGGGTGTGCTCTTTGTCCGTCAGTTTCAGATCAATCTGGTCACTTAGATCTTGTAACCTTGGTTCCTTAGAGCCTGTTTAGAATCTTTCTCCCGACTTCATTTCGCCCCATTTCGGCTGCAAAGTCTTCAGTCTTCCTCAGCGTAGTCACCGCTACGCTTCGTCAGTCTTCAGTCTTTTCGCTCAAAATGGGACAAAATGGCTCTGGAAGAAAGATTCTAAACAAGCTCTTAGTCGTAAAATAATTCTGTGGGTTACTAGAATCACCACCTCTGTCTCGATTTGATCTCGCACTGGATTTTTGCAACGATCTCTAGTTTATTGTTGACCGTCTACTAATTTTGTGATATAAATTTCCCTTCCAATCTGGAAGACATACTCAAGAGGTGTTAAATTTTTACTCCATACATCGGAATAACGGGAATCATGGCTCAGTCGGATGCCAGGGATTTACTTGAAAATGCAGCATTTCTTTCCAGCGAGCGACTACTCATGCTTGGATTTCTCGTGAGCAACAAGACAATGAATCGCATTCCGAACAAATGGCCGGGTCGTTATCCTGCTGTTGTTCGTTCCATCGCGGAAATGATTTCGTCGTTGGGACCTCGCTCCCTCAACTTGGTTCACTACAACACCGACAACAAAGGTGAGCTGGGAGCCGAACTTCTCAATGTCCATCAGTTGATCGGTGGCGATTTGGATGGATTTCAGATCAACGCTGCGTGGCCAGAGGTCGTTCAGCTTTACACGTATGTGAATGATTGTCAGTTTGTGAAACCGAGAATCGTTCTCCAGATTGGAGGTCGCGCAATGGAGATGAAAGGGCGAGATCCTCGATTGATTGCTGCTGCAATTGATCAGTACCGATTGCCAGGTCTCGAGGTTGTCACGGACGTTCTCATCGATCCTTCCGGTGGCCTTGGTCGTCCATTCGATCCGGTATTTGCCCGTTCGTGTCTGTCCGAAATCAAGGATCGTCACCCTGAATGTGGAATTGGTGTCGCAGGGGGTCTCACTGCAGAAAATGTCGATGATCTCGTTGCACCACTACTCGATGAGTTTTCGATGTTAAGTATCGACTCTGAGGGACGCCTTCGTACTCCACAACCCGACGATGCGCTCGACATGGAAAAGGCACAAGCCTACCTCACCCGCAGTTCCGAAATGTTTTCGTCTCACCTCTGACCGTGTTTGCGGTCAGTTTTTTTTGCAGAGGTTTCTATAGCTAGTCGGAGATGGATTAAGTATTCACTCGGAAATGACAGGTATCGCCGTCTTGCATGACATATTCTTTTCCTTCGACACGTAATTTGCCTGCGTCACGGCAGCCGGATTCTCCCAGCGTGACGAAGTCTTGCCAGTGGATGACTTCGGCGCGGATGAAGTTTTTTTCGAAATCGGTGTGAATGACTCCGGCAGCTTGTGGGGCTTTGGTACCGACAGGAATTGTCCACGCACGTGTTTCTTTTGGTCCGGATGTGAAATACGTAATGAGATTGAGGGACTCGTAGCACTTGCGAATAACTCGATCGAGACCAGATTGTGATAAACCGAGTTCGGTTAGAAATGTTTTTTGATCCTCAGGCGCCATGTCTACTATTTCGGATTCTATTTTTACGCTAACCGGAAGAGCGAGGCGAGTTGCTCCGAGTGGAGAAACCCAGTTTGGATCCGCTGATGCGTTTTCATCAACGTTTACAACGTACAACATCGGTTTGCGTGTTAATAGAGCGAGACCTTTAACGGCGAGCTCTTCATCATCTGTTAACTCAATCGCATTCGTAAGTTTCCCCGCTTCGAGTGCAACAATAAATTTTGCGAGAGCAGATTCTTCTGCTTCAAGCTCCTTTGACTTTCCTGCTTTCATTTTTCCACGCACGGCGTCGAGTCGTTTTTGAACGGTATCCATGTCTGCAAAAGCAAGTTCCATTTCAATAATTTCTACATCATGAGCAGGGTCTACTTTTCCTGACACATGAATAACATTTGGATCAGCAAATCCGCGGACGACATGTAAAATCATGTTTACTTCACGAATGTTTGCAAGAAATTTGTTTCCAAGCCCTTCGCCTTTGTGTGCACCTTCAACGATTCCGGCAATATCAACAAACTCAATCGCTGTCGGAATAATTTTTTCAGATTTTGACACCTCAGATAATTGTCGTAATCGCTCATCCGGAACTTCAACAACTCCAACATTCGGCTCAATTGTACAAAACGGAAAATTCGCGCAATCCACCTGTTTTTTGGTGAGCGTTTTGAACAGTGTAGATTTTCCAACGTTTGGGAGACCGACGATTCCGACTTGAAGCATACGTGGGCGAGTATAGCTGTGTTCGAAAAAAAAGAAAAGAGACGTCCAGTGGACGTCTAGATTTGTAATTCTGGAACAGAGCCCATCTAGTTTGGAAAGTCGATGACTTGCGCCTCACGAGAGTGAGATAATCTTTCGACGAGTTCTACCGCGTCGCGAACGATCTCACGAAGTTTGTTTTCCGCCTCTTGTCGTCGCGTGCCCAGTTCAGGTTGTGCGTTGAACGATCTTCCACCTTCCGCTACGACACGGATATCGTACGTTCCGGGTGGAAGTTTAAGTTCACAGATTCTTTTCGTGATCGGACCGAGAAATCCGACACGCGGGATATCTCCTTTTGCGTGAAGATCGATGCTACCGATCGTTGGGACCGTGATGACAAGGTGCAAGGAACGTTGAGACATGCATCCTCCGTGCGCAAAACACTATACCTACTAAATGTAGATGTCAAAAAAAGAAACTTGTATTCTATTCCAAAGTGCAATTCCCTTTAAAACAAAAATTCCACCTTATTGGTGGAAGTAATGATGGTGGACCGTATCGGATTCGAACCGATGACCTTTTCCATGCCATGGAAACGCGCTACCAACTGCGCTAACGGCCCACAAATGTGAGGCTAGGATAGCGGATTTGAAACGGACGGTCAAGAAAAAACACGCGGTGTTATCCGCGCGTACGAGATCTGGTTGACGTGCTATTTGGGGACATCGAACTCGTTGTCGTGATCTGGTGCAATGGAGACTGTCTCGATTGTGATCTGGTCCTGGGCTAGATCGACATCGCAGGCGTACACCGTGCGCCAACGTGTCGAGTCGGTCGTCGGAATCGTCCACAGGTGGAATCGCAGTTTTTGTTCCAGTGTTTCTATCACGAGATCCGAAAGATCGAGACGGCCACGCAGGACGGTTCCGTTTTCTTCCAGGATTTCGATTTCATCAGAGTCTGGTCGTTCCAGCCGTGTAAGGCTGTGCCGAAGCTCCTCATGTTGAATGGAAATGCGCGTAGAACGCACAGACCCACGTTTGTTTCGCGGATTCGACAACGCAGGACCGGTCCAAATGTCAGTTTTCGGCACGATTCACTCCAAATGAACATCCGACCGTGATTGATCGGATCAGTATCGTAGCAGAAATTTGCATGAAAGTCAATGATCGGGTACAAACAAGCTACGCAGGAGCTGAAGATGTCAGAATGTGAATTAGTTGATATCAAAGCGTTGCTTGAGTTGATTGTGAAGGCGCTCGTCGATCATTCAGATGATGTACACATCGAACTCGCTCATGGACGACAATCAACGGTCATCGAATTGCGTGTGCATGCAGATGATGTTGGAAAAGTGATCGGAAAGAAAGGAATTCACGCACATGCGATTCGCACGATCATTCACGCCGTTGGAGGAAAGAATCAACGTCGCTATGTGCTCGAGATCATCGAGTGATGCTGTTTCTTGTTTCGTTCGCGCTTGCGAAAGAACCGGTGATTTCTCAACAGGTTGATTGGCACGAGTACAACCAAGTGACACGCAAGTTGTGCAAAACGGTTCGGACAAAAGAGGAGTACGGAGCCACTCTTCTTGCACAGCTCATTTTCATCACAAACGCCGAGATCGCGCTTGTCTCTGGACAAATGCATCTGTCTGAAATACGTAGACAAGTACATGTATCCCGTGTTGCGTCAGGATTTTCGCATGAAGTCGAAGCACTCAAAGCTGACGCGATCATCACGCTTTCCCTCGAAGCGCTCTTACAAGAATTGGAACGCATCGAAGCGATGAAATTAAAAATGGAACGCGAGATGCAACTCAACTCACGTTCCGCCACCCCGCGCGGTTTTCCTCGACGTGTTTTGCGTGATTGGTGCAATGACTCCTTTGGGAACACACGTGATTACATGCAACATGCCCTCTACGTTCTCGTTTCACAAGACACAACCATCTCAACAATCCCACTCGCCTCTCTCTTTACTCCGCTTTACTAGGCGGAGATTTTGTTTACACAATAAACGCAACGATCAGTAATGCAACGATGTTTAGAATCTTGATCATCGGGTTAATTGCTGGCCCAGCGGTATCTTTGTACGGGTCGCCGACGGTGTCGCCAGTGACTGCGGCTTTGTGGGCGTCGCTTCCTTTGCCGCCGTAGTTACCGGCTTCAATAAATTTCTTTGCATTATCCCACGCACCTCCACCAGTTGTCATTGAGATGGCGACGAAAATTCCGGTGATGATGGAACCGATCAGTAAGCCACCGAGTGCGTCGATGCCGAGACCGAAGCCGACGACGATTGGGGCGAAGACAGCGAGAAGTGATGGAGCGATCATTTTGCGGATTGCTTCGCGCGTCACGATATCGACCGCACGGCCGTAATCTGGTTTGCCGGTACCGTCCATGATTCCTGGAATTTCACGGAATTGGCGACGCACTTCTTCGACAACACAACCAGCGGCCTGTCCAACGGCCTCCATAGCCATGGCGCCGAACAGATAGGTGACAAGACCACCAAGGAATAATCCCGCGATGACATTTGGATTGGCTAGATTGAAATCAATTGCTCCGCCGTTTGCTTCGATCGTATGAATAAAATCTCCAAATAAAACGAGAGTCGCAAGCCCAGCAGAACCAATCGCATAAGCTTTTGTGACAGCCTTTGTTGTATTTCCAACAGCATCGAGTGGATCGGTGACATCGCGAACCTCTTTTGGAAGTTCTGCCATTTCTGCAATACCTCCTGCATTGTCTGTGATCGGACCGTATGCATCAATCGCAACGATAATTCCGGTAAGAGACAACATGGCCATGGCGGCGATCGCGATTCCATAAAGTCCGCCGAGTTGATGCGCGACAAGGATTCCAAGAACAATCGTGATAACAGGAAGCGCGGTTGATTTCATCGAGAGCGCGAGTCCGGCAATCACGTTTGTTCCATGACCAGTTTGCGATGCTTCTGCAAGTCGTTTGACTGGACCGTATTGCGTGCCTGTATAGTATTCCGTGATCATGATGAGGAGTCCTGTGATAGCAAGTCCGAGAAGAGAGCAGTAGAAAATATTGATCGCATTCGGTCCGACAATATCCGTGGTCATGAGCATGTTTTTTGTTACATACCAGAATCCGATCGCGGCAAGAACACCAGCAGATGCGAGTCCTTTATAGAGCGCACCCATGATATTTTTTGAAGCACCAAGTTTTACCGCAAAGCTTCCGAGAATCGACGCAACGATCGCGATGGCACCAAGAGCAAGCGGATATAAGACAACAGCTTCGTTGTTTGGAAACAGAAGTCCTCCGAGGATCATCGTGGCGACGGTCGTGACGGCGTATGTTTCAAAAAGGTCTGCAGCCATTCCTGCACAGTCACCAACGTTGTCTCCAACGTTGTCTGCGATTACGGCAGGGTTGCGTGGATCATCTTCTGGAATTCCCGCTTCAGTTTTTCCAACAAGATCCGCTCCGACATCTGCAGCTTTGGTAAAAATTCCACCACCCAAGCGAGCGAAAACAGAAATGAGAGATCCACCAAATCCAAGTCCGATCAGACCATGAGTGGAACCTGTTGCCATATAAAAACCTGTCACAGATAACAGCCCAAGCCCAACGACGAACAGTCCTGTAACCTCACCACCTTTGAATGCGACATCGAGCGCTTTCGCAAGTCCAGATTTCGCTGCTTCGGTTGTACGAACATTTGATCGAACAGAAACACTCATTCCAATGACTCCGGCAAGTGCTGAACAAATTGCACCAACCGCGAAACCAGCAGCAATTTGCCAGTCGAGATATATTCCAAGAATGGCAAAAACAATGATTCCGATAACCGCGACAACTTTGTACTGACGAGCCATGTACGCATTAGCGCCTTCCTGGATCGCAAGGGAAATTCCTTTCATCTTCCCGTCTCCGGCAGGCTGTTTTAAAATCCAGTGAATAAGAAACGTTCCGTAAAGAAGAGCAAGCACGCCTGCTCCAATAGCGTAGTATGTGATATTCATAATGCGGGTATGCTACAGAATTTGACGGGAATGGTCAATCTGCCCAGCATATCAGCGGAAATTCTAAATACTAAGCACCAAATACTAAGAGCCTGTTTAGAATTTATTGTATCGATCCCTGTCAGTTTCTATGTTAAACTATATAGACATGGGATCGAAACCGACCTTTCAGTATGAGCGGGAATTGATGAAGCAGGGTTTTCGGACCATTGTTGGAGTCGACGAGGCTGGGACAGGAGCGCTTGCTGGTCCCGTTGTGGCAGGAGCTGTTGTTCTACCCATCGATTCTCGCCTCGGACAAATCAACGACAGTAAACAACTCATTCCGGCTCTTAGAGCCGGAATGTACGAGTTGATTCTGGAACGGGCGACGACGTGGGCTGTAGGATCTGTTTCGGTCGAGGAAATCGCGGTGCTGGGTTTGCGACCGGCAAACTTACTTGCGATGCATCGAGCCGTTGAGCAGATTCAGTTTGCTGACTATGCACTTGTTGATGCGTGGACGATTACGAATCTCACCATTCCTCAGCACGGAATTATTCGTGGAGATCAACTCGTGAAATCAATTGCCGCTGCATCCATTATTGCAAAAGTAACACGTGATCGATTGATGACAGAACTCAGCAGTCAGTATCCAGAGTACGGTTTCGATATACACAAAGGATATGCAACGCTTCTCCATCGAAATGC
The DNA here is from genome assembly GCA_943359455.1 of Candidatus Uhrbacteria bacterium RIFOXYB12_FULL_58_10. Lineage (GTDB taxonomy): Bacteria > Patescibacteriota > Patescibacteriia > UBA9934 > GWF2-40-263 > YC12-FULL-57-11. The sequence goes on along the minus strand of CALRHL010000001.1, from coordinate 92,517 downwards.
GATAAAGAAGTATGGACCGTGCCCCATTCATCGTCTCTCTTATAAAACTTTTTCTTAACATATGTCCGACGACAATATTCGCCCTTGGGGTCAGTACGACATTATTAGCAGTGGAACAGGATACCAGGTGAAACGCATCGTGGTAAATCCAAAGTCACGTCTTTCTTATCAACGCCATAATCGACGAACGGAATATTGGGTCGTTGTTGAAGGAGAGGCAACGGTGACACTGAACGATGAAACGTTCACAAGGAGCCGTGGGGAAGTTGCGATCGTGCCTGTAACGACGAAACATCGCGTTGAAAACCTTACCGAGGAGCCACTTGTGTTCATTGAAGTCCAGACAGGTGATTACTTTGGTGAGGACGATATTGAGCGCTTTGCTGACGACTACGGTCGTTCATAGAATTTTGCTGGGTTGAGCGAATAATCTCCAGTTTTTGGTTGACAAAAACAGGTAGATATGGTATAGTTTATCCGCTATTAATTCTGGCTGAGGGTGCCCTTGTTACTGTTGTTTTGGACAGGGTGGTCTCCAACCCAGATCAAAGGTGAGGCTTCTATCGCTTTTGGACTCAAACAACTATTCGTGAAGATTTTGCTTTCCGCTTTGCGCGGTCTGATTCTGGTAAAACGGCATGGAATGAAGGTTATTCGTCCTGTCGTTGCACCTCTCAGTATCGTGGGGCGGTTTTTGATTCGTCATGTTGGCGTTCCAATGTATCGCCTCACATTTTATTTTGAACGTCAGTTGCGTCGTTTAATTGTTCCTGCAAAACACCGTGCATTGTATTTAGTTTCCAATCGTTACACGGTACATGCCGCAATTATTGCGATTGCCGCCATTGCATCTTCTGCAAATCTAAACGAAACGCAGGTACGCGCAGAATCTTTTGGTTCACACTCCATGTTATACGAGCTCGTTGCAGAGGATGATTCGTCTGTGATCGAGGTTGTTTCCGCAGCCGTCACGAGTTCTTCAGGTGATTACCCAACATCCTACATGGACGATTCGTCTCTCGATCCATCTGCACATATCGACGTTGGATATGGTGAGGAAGATTATGCAACAACAACCGTTGGTGGCTCTGTTTACTCCCCTGCAATCGCAGAGGGAAATGCATCGATTGCCGCTCGTGAGGCTGTTGAATCATATGTCGTACAAGAAGGAGATACCCTCGGTGCAATTTCCGAACGCTATGGATTGAGTTTGAGTACGATTTTATGGTCGAACAGTCTTACGTTTCGTTCCACACTCAAGCTCGGTCAAACACTTGTGATTCCTCCTGTTGATGGAGTTATTTATACGGTAAAAAATGGGGATACGCTTTCGAAAATTTCGAAAACGTACGGAACAGATTCGGAAAAAATTATAACGTTCAACAAACTGGCGAGCGCCGATGACCTTCGTATTGGAGATCAGCTCATCGTCCCAGGTGGAGAGCCACCAGCCGCCCCGGTTCGTCGAACGGCGCCGCTTTCTTCACTATTTACCGACAACTCCTCTTCAACCCCATTCGTCGCCCCAAGTGGATCTGGCGAATCAGCAGGAACGTGGGTTTGGCCAACCGATTGGCATGTAATTACACAGCGGTATGGATGGAAGCACACAGGTGTTGATATCGACGGTGACTATTCAACGTATTCGTATGCAGCAGGAGATGGAACGGTTATCTACTCCGGCTGGCGTCGTGGATACGGCAACTGTGTTGAGGTGGATCACGGAAATGGTGTGGTGACACGCTACGCACACCATTCAAAAAATCTCGTCGGCGTCGGAGAAATTGTCTCCGCTGGACAGGTCCTCGCAAACACAGGATCCACTGGTCGTTCAACAGGAACACATTTGCACTTCGAAGTCATCGTTAACGGAAAGTTTCAAAACCCACTTAACTACGTTCGCTAAACAAAACACCCTTCGATATTCATCGGAGGGTGTTTTGTTGGTAACCTCGAACGGTTTAGGCCGTTCGATGGCCTGGGGTGGCTACCGGGAATTGAACCCGGGTCAGAAGATCCACAATCTTCTGTGCTAACCATTGCACCATAGCCACCATCAGGATTTGTTTCACAACTTGTGGAGATACTGTGAACGGTAGAATATCAAAGGATTGCGAAATGGACAAGAGTTAGGTAGGATACCGCGGTGTGAAGAATTTTATCCCACTTATCTTGGCAATACTGTTTATTGGAGCGGGGTGTGTGTTTGAAAAACCGGTTGTTTTGGATGCGGATTTGATGTCAGAGCCTGCTGTTACGATTCAGACCTTTACAGGGGTTGTGACTGAATCTGATGATGCAACACGCACTTTCACTATTTTATTATCAGATGGAAGTACAGAGCAGGTTGAAACAACAGAAAATCAGCCAACACCCGGTTTTGGATTGGTTTATCGATTTGTTGGGGAGCGTGAGCTGTCGACGCGTGTTGTGATGTTATCAGAATTGACCGATCTTTCTACGACAAACCTTATCGTTGTTTCTCCAGAACAAAACGCAACGGTTATTTCCCCACTTGTTGTGACAGGTTTTGGTCGTGTGTTCGAACAGACATTTGCATGGCGCATCAAAGATAATCAGGGTGCGATAGTTCAGGAAGGAAATGCCATGACCAACGCCTCTGACACGGGACAATTCGGTCCGTTTTCTTTTGAAGTGTTTCTCCCGGCACTCACTGATGTACATCTTACTTTGGAAGTTCTCGAATTTTCTGCAAAAGATGGAACTGAACAAAGTGTTGTTTCTATTCCACTCACATTACTTTCTACAAACACATCTACCTTTTCACTTTGGTTTTCAAATAATCAAAAAGGTTCTTTGGAGGACTGTTCTGAAACGTTTCCTGTTTCAAGAACCATTGCACAAACATCCGCGATTGGTCGTGGGGCAATAGGTGAACTTTTGAAAGGTCCGACAGAATTAGAAAAAACTCAAGGATATTATTCACACATTTCACCAACGGTTGTTCTTGAATCTCTTGTCATAAGTAATCATGTTGCAAATGCGGATTTTTCGCCTCAATCCCAATTGAGTGGTGATACCTGTCGTGCAAAGTCTGCACGCAGTTCTATTGAAGGAACCCTTTTGCAATTTGAGACGGTGGAATCTGTGATGATTCGCATTGGTGGCATATTATCCACACCATAACTTGACCAAATATTTTAGGTGAGATACTATTCCGCCCGTCTCACAGCACAACGCTTGTGGACAGGCCATAATCTTTGGCCGGAGTTTCCAAATGAGTCAGGGTTTCAAGAAACAGAGTCTCTCCCTCGGCGGCATCACCCTCGTCCTGTTCACGGGTTCGTTCGATCAAGTGATCGACGCGTTCGGCGCGCAGGTCACCGACATGTCGAAGGCGATCCTCGTCAGCGTCGACACGCAGTCGCAAGACGGCAACACCACGCTCCTCACGATCGACAACGAGTGGCGCGGGAATGTCGACGAAGCGAAGCAAGCAGTGCTTGCGCGTGGTGAACTCAACAAGTACTTCGGCGAAGGGCAGAAGCCGATCGCGTTCATCGCGTCTCTCGGCAAGGACGAACGGTACGCCTCGGCCGGCAACGGCTTCCAGCGCGCCAAGCTCGGTCACGACCAGATGCTCCGCAAGCTCGGCGCGACCGTGTTCGACCAGGACGGCTACGTGAAGGGTGCGATTGGCGGCCTCACGACCCTCATCCTGTACACGAAGAGCGACACGCCGCGTGCCGACTTCGCGTGGGAAGGCCAGCACTTCCGACAGGTGACGCACGAGTTCGGTCGTGAAAACGTCCGTCACACGGTCATCGGCCAGAAGGCGGTCATGATCGCGAAGGAAGGCACGAACCAGGCGCTGATCGCGACCAGCCGCGACATCAAGGCCATGCTCGTCAAGGGCGACGGACAAGCGTTCCGGAATCCGATCGAGATCCAGGGCAAGATCACCGAACTCGCTCTCGCGCAGAAGAACGCCGACGGCACGTACACCGTGCTTGCGACGACCGAAAAGCAGATCGTCCCGCTCACGGTGACGTTCGATACGGACGGTACGCCCAAGGTGTTTGAGAACAAGGCGCAGGCGATCGACGTCGACCAGAACATCCGTCAGCTCGGCGGGGTCATCAAGACCACGGGATCGCACGCGATCTTCGTTGGCCAGCAGGGCCTCACCTACGCTCCGATCAACGGTTTCCGTGCTGACGCTCAGCAGCTGTTCCGCGGCCAGTTCGACACCGGCACCGGCGCTTCCGCCAAGTAGACCGACACAACACTCTGGCCAGCACGTTCTTCATTGAACCTGTTGGCCCTTTTTATATCTCACCCATTGACACGATCACCTTTTTCGATTACGATCCATCCTCACACTCAAGAGGTTCTCATGACTCATTACGAGTTGCTTGGGATCCCGATGGATGCTGAGCAAGACGAAATTCGAAAAGCTTTTCGCGCAAAGGCACGAGAGTTGCATCCTGATCGATTTGCGAATCAACATGAATCGAAGGAAGTTCAAGGCATCCGTGGCCAACAGTTTGCCTTGCTGCGAGATGCGTATGAAACGCTTTCCAGTTCGCGACGCCGTGAGTATTACGATCGAACAATACGAGTTCCAGAGGGGTTCGCAGATCTTCTCGCACTTCCTGAAGGTCGTCGAGCCATCGCACGAATTCTTCCTCGAGCACCCAAGCAAGTTCGTGACGGTGAAGATCTTCTCTTCATTGTTCCTGTCGAAGGCGAACTTGCTCGTCTTGGTGGCGCAATCTCGATCGAAGGATTTCCACCAGAACTTGAACCACTCTTCATTCCTTCGAATGTTGAAAATGTTCCGTGGGGACATGTCAAGGAACGTGGCGAACGCGGTGAAAACGACGGAGAGGCCGGAGATTTGTTTATCTTGATCGTCCAAACTCGCTCTTGATCCTCATTAATTTGCAGGATCATTTTTTTATTTAGTTTTATTGTTAACGATGTTTGCTTGACAAATTCACCAAAAAAACATAGGATCCTTCTCTGTTCCTTCACAACAACTGGAGTATTCGGCATGTTTGATAGATCTGCTGTTTTTGAAGCGTTTTCGACCTTTGTGCGCAAAAATGAAGAGGGAGGGGCGACGGACAGTCGTCGGTCTCAGCTTGACTCGTATCTTGCCCATCCGCATGGACAAGTGAGTGCAGTGTATGATGATGTCCTTCAAGGATTCGTCGGCGATCCCGCAACGTTTGCGGCGATGATGAGCTGTTTGGCAGGTGCCAGATTGCCATCGAGCAAACTTGAGGAGCTTTCGAGCGTGAAGTCGATCAAGGCTTTGCGCAAACTCACGATGGATGTGGATCCGTCTGTTGTTCAAACAGAACACGAACCGCTTCGTATCTTTCTTCAAACCACCTTTGATCTAGGAAAAGATGGTCGGGCATGGGTTCTTCTCGTCGCTGGTCATCTGTCTTCCTTGCGCACCGATCCAACGGCGCGCGCATTCATCTACCCATTCAACAAACAGGAGCCGTGATGAGTCTTTCCATTCAAGATGTTGCTGCAATTGCGGATGATGCCTTTCGTCTCAAGAAAGATGGAACCGCCCTCTCGGTTCGAGTGCAAGAAGATGCGGTGACGGCGCTGACCCACGTAGCATCGAGTTCAACCGCACTGAGTATTGGCCAACGTGCAGTCGCACTGGACAACATCATCGGAATCATTGGGGATGACAGTAAAGCCAAAGTGCTGATTGAGGAACACGTGCCCGAAGCCGTGCAAGTCGAATTTTTGTCGAAGTGGGGTGACCGACCAAGTGCTCTTGCTCAGATCTCCAGTCCGACCGTTCTTGCAAATTCGTTTCGTGAACTTCTCAGCTACGATCCATCGGACAGTGATGGAAGGTCAGCTGCGGCTGCAGCGATTCGTTCTCTTGCACTTTCAAACCACGATCGATCAGATTGGGATGAGGTTCTCGAACAGGTGGTAGATGAATACACCATTCGTGATCTACTCATTGCCGTTGTTTCGATCGAAGTGGAGCCAACCAATGACGACGGATCGCGTCCACTTGATGCGTGGATCAACGTTGGTCTTGACCCAGACGAATCCGAAGCAAGACTTCGTGAACTGAGTGGCGACTTGCTCGATGGTCTGACGGAAAGCAGTCTGTTGCGCGCGCGACTCAACATGTCGAAGACACGAGACGAGGCTGGGCTTCCGACGGAAGCCGAGGGCGACGCCGACGACGTCTAATTCGTCTCCCGCTTGTGCGGTCCGACGTACATCGGACCGCATTTTTCTTCGCCACTTGTCATGTGACGAGTTGCGATTGAACCTTTTACAAGTGAGGATATCATGCAAACGTACGACCTTGCGCGTATTCCACGCCCCATGTCAGTACCGCGTCATCTTTCCCCACTCGGACAGATGATCGTAATTTTGGAGCAAGTAAAAAATTTTGGTGAGTCCAGTGTGCTCGAACAAGTACGGACCTGTTTCGGTCTTGTTCACTGGAATCGTATTCCGATTCGCCACCTGCTCGGGGATGCAACTCCCCTCGTCTTGGATGCCATTGCGAAGCGGTTCGATCGGCGAATGCAAACACCAACGGAAGCAATGACTGTTGCACATGCCGTGGATGCTCGATTGAACTTTGGTCTGCTTCTATTGCATGGTTCACCAGAGGAAGCGGCAAAAGCATTCGAAACACAGGTGCTTGCGGTGCTCACTCGCGCCGTTCTACTTGGATACCGTCCCGGAATGACGCTGACCGATCTCGCATGGCAAGCGCTTTCGCGAAATGCGACCGGTGTGGCTGTGGGAGAAATTGGAAAGCAGTCGGTTGCGAATCTACCGGGGAATCTCGCATCATTCTGGCGTCGGCCTGCGTATCTGTTCCTCGCCGCGAGCATGAAACGCGGTCGAGAGAAAACAGAATCGTTGCGTGCTTGGTTGGATCGTCTGGAACAGCAGAATTGTGGGTTGGTGAAGGAGGCTAAGGTGCTCCCTTCTCGTGATTCAATCCACCAAGGTGTCTCATGGTTGGAAGGCAATCCGGATATGCATTCCACGATTGAACATGCGATGAGACTTGAGGAGAAACTGGCGAGTTACGAAGCCGTGCTCACCGTTGGTCGCAGTGTCCTCCGAGCTGAGCTCCCCCTTCGTGGCGCTGACCTCTACGTTGGAGAAGAAGGCTTGTTCATTGGATGGGTGTTTACAGCGATTCTGAAAGCTGGGTTAGGAAATGTTGCGTCACGTGATGCGCTTTCTCCGGAGCAGTCTGTGGAAGCGCAACAGAAACTTCGTGAGGCAAATCCAGAGACGATTTGTGATGAAATTCTTTCCGTTGTTTGCTCACGATGCCAGAGAATTGAATCGTCTGTTCTTCTGGAGGCAGAGAAGTACATTCGCTCATTGGCAAAAAAGCACGTTCTCGATCTTTGTAAGAGTCCTCACGCTCCTACGATCAGCATGCACTTCATCGATCCATATCTTTCGAGTGGATCGGTGGCTGATTTCAGTCACGAATCTGCGCTTGAGTACTTGCACACACACAGCAACGATTTGGGTGAAGCAGCGGGTTTGAATCCGATGTTGTTGCAAGCAATTGAATACGGGATCGAATGGAGAAGGTTCGACTCTGAAGAGGTCCAGATGATGTTGGACCTGTATGAGATTCCAGATGAAATGCTGTTGCGTCATTTAAGCGAGCTTCAGAAACCTGCTCGCGTGCTCGTCGTTAAGTGGTTTTTGAGAAACGTACCCAATCTCGTGAACGATTTTCTCGATAGCGGACATCTTTCGTGGAAACGATCTGTGGGTGAGCAATACTTTAAAGTGTTGCGTCAACCATATCTCGAACGCGCAGTACGAGATATGCTGAAGAGCGAGTCGAAGATTGACGATCGTCTCGCAGAACTTGTCGAGATGATGACGCGATTGCCAGATGAAGCTCTGTGCGATCTGTGGAATGACAAATCGCTCTACGCTTCTCTCTCAATTGTTGTGTATCTCTTCTTGTTCGAATCCAGGGGACTGGAAGTAGAACCGAAGCACGCACAACAGTTGAAGGATCAACTCGGGATCGTGTTTGATCGATACGCCATGGAATCGTACGTGAAGGTTCGTGCGGAACTGTACGCAGATCGTGACGAAGAAGATGACATCCTTCTTCCTCCTTGGGAGGAGACGGTAATGTCGCGTACTTCATGGGACTGCGTGAGAAACTTGCGAATCGCGTTTGGATCGCGTCTCTCGGATCTGATCTCTCATCAGACCGAACTGGAGTGCTACCGACAATCGGTGGCTCATGAGAGAAAGAAAGATGCGCTGACTGCAAAATTCCTTGCAGACCGCACAGCCTACTACACGCCAAAGTAATTTCTCTTTCCGCAGTCTCTGATTGCGGATTTTTTTATCAAAAAAAGACCTCCAACATATGTCGGAGGTCTTCATTGTTACTTGGCTTTGATCGCGTTCAATCTTGCCATCATGCGAGATTTGAGACGTGCGACGGTGTTTTTTTTCATCACTCCTTTGGAAACAGACTTGTCGAATTTTTGTCCGAGCGAGCGAGCGATTTCGACGGCCTTCTCTGCTTCTTTCGAAGTGATAAGTTTTCGAAACTTCACGCGCAAGGATTTAATCTCGTCCTTAATTGCTTTGTTACGAGCCAAGCGTTTGACGGACTGTCGAAGCGCTTTTTTCGCATTTTGTTTAATTGGCATAGGTTCTCGACATTGAGCGTGTCGAATAAAATAGCGTGATGCGATTATGCCTGTTGCGCCAGAAACAGTCAAGCGGTGTATACTGGTCTCGCTATGAATATATTGTACAAAAGATCTTCGGATGAACGAGTGAATTGGGTGAAGTCTGTTCCATTTTTTCTCATGCATCTCGCGCCTTTGCTTGCGATTATGACAGGGATACATCTCATGGACATCATCTTGTGTATCGTTCTGTACATCGTTCGCATGTTTTTTATTACCGCTGGTTATCACCGTTACTTCGCGCACCGCTCGTATAAGCTGGGGCGCGTCATGCAATTTGTGATGGCACTTGGTGGAACGATGTCTGCGCAAAAGGGAGTGCTTTGGTGGGCGGGTCACCATCGCGATCATCATCTGTACTCAGACATGCCTCAAGATATTCACTCACCACGTCGTGGATTTTGGTGGAGTCATGTTGGATGGTTTTTGTGTGACAAATTCAAAACAACACCCATGGATCGCATTCGAGATTTTGCGTCCTATCCTGAATTGCGCTTGCTCGACAAATATCCTCTCGTTCCCCCAACACTTCTCGCGATCACGATTCTCATGCTCGGAGGATGGAGCGCGCTTCTCATCGGGTTTTTTCTTTCAACCGTTCTTCTCTATCACGGTACGTTTACCATCAACTCACTTTCTCATGTGATTGGCAGTCGCCGCTTTGCGACATCTGACACAAGTCGCAACAACTGGTTTCTTGCACTCATCACTCTTGGAGAAGGATGGCACAATAATCATCATCACTATCGATCGTCAACACGTCAAGGATTTTATTGGTGGGAAATTGATGCAAGTTATTACATTTTGCAACTGCTCAGTTTCGTTCGTCTTGTAAAAGAAACACGTCTCCCGCCAAAAGAGGTTCTTCTCAGAAATCGTTTGCGAGACGGAGCATTTGATATTGGTATGTTTGAAGAGCGTTTTGCAAAAGCATTTCAAGCACTAGAACGAACAAAAATTCACGGGACAGCTTATTACGAATCAAAACGCGCAGAACTTGACCGGTTTATGAAGGAGGCAAGGCGCACTGCATCCGAACTCTCCCGTGTCAGCCAACACCCGGTGTTGGACTGAATTATCTGATGCCGTAACCACCCCCGACCCCTCCTTGAAAAGGAGGGGAGTTTGTTTTCTGGAAAACTCTGCTCCCCTCCTTTTCAAGGAGGGGCTAAGGGGTGGTTACGGTTGACAAATAGCAAATTTTTAGATACACTCCTCCCTCAACATCACAGGTGAAATCATGGGATATCGACTCGGTTTGAACCGAATCGCCAGCATCCTGTGCATGTTTGCTGGGGTGTTTGGGACGATTTTGACGCTGCTTTATCTTCACTATCCAAAGGTGAAGGCTGAGACGCGTGCGGAGGAGCTTGTCTTTTGGAAGTCTGTCGACAAGCTTTCGGCTGAGGATCACTCGGCGTTGCTCAATTACATTGAACGTACTGGACGACTGCCGAGGTTTTTGCCTTGGTGGGAAATGGACAATGCGATGTGTTCGGCAACCGTTGTGAAATACATCGTGCTTGTAACAGGCATCAAGCTCGTTCATGCAAGTGCGTGGACCGTTCGCACCGAGCGCGCCAAGTATATTGCAACGGGTGAAGATTGTACGACCTGTGTTTCAAACGCAGATAAGCTCACCACGGTGTGGGATGAAACTGCGCGTTACAACACGGATGGTCAGCTCGCACCTGGTGTGAAGATCGAGTTGCAAGACGCGGTTCGGCAATTCAACTTCGAACCAACACAGGTGTACATGATCGGACTGCTGTGGGAAGACACGACGTATTGGGACGAGGTGGTTGCGGCTGGGAAAGATATCAATTCTCATGTCGCGCTCTGGGTTCGTGGTCGAGTGATTCATTTCATTCATCGCGAAGCTGGAGTGGACCCGCTCTATTACGAAACCGTTGACGAACTGTTCGCGGATGGGAAGTTGCAACCCGTTTGGATTTCTCGTGTTCATGCGAAAGGAAAGCGACGCAATTTGCGTCTGCCAAAGACCGATCGCGAACTCGCGTTTTGTCAGAATGTGATGCCGTACGAGATGCTGAGCCACGCGCTCGTGTTTCCTCGACGGTTTTACCTGACACCACCCGCGTACACCGAGCGACTCGACGCATTGGTTGAACGCAGTTTGCTTCACTGGTCACGCAACGGGTACGATATGTATCCGCAGTTTGTAGAAAAGGAGGAATCATGTGGTCCGTTGTAAAACGGCTGGCTGCACTCATGATGGTTTTCTCCATCATGATGTGTGCGATAAACGTAGTAAGAATCTGGGCGAGCGGTTATCGATTTTCCCTCCCTCCACATGGTACTATTCTTGGCGAGGTTGATGGGATTCAGGTTTTCTCTGCAAATGGTGGAGACGATCGCGGACAGTTTGGACTCGAATACCAGTGTGTAGAGCTCGTGAATCGTGTCTTTGTTGAAAAGCATGGACATCGAAATCTCACGCAAACAGGACACGCAGATTCGTACTACTGGTATGCGAAAGAGAAAGGTCTCGTGTCATACACAAATGGTGGGGATGTTCGTCCCGAGCCATGGGACGCTCTCGTGTTCGATGGCGGTGATTCCGACGGAACGGTTGGACACATCGCTGTCATCTCACGCGTGCTTGATGATCGAGTGGAGTTCATTCAGCAGAATTTCACCTCGTGTCAGCTTTTCTTCGTCTGTCGTTACAACTGGCAGGACAGCCTGCCGATTTCTCGCTCAGGTAACGGATGGTCCGTTCATCAGGGCACCTATCCACAACCCGTGGCCGGCTGGAGTCGACCACAACTTCAGGAGACACAATGACTCAGTTCGTTCAAATCGTCAGTGACATCGTTCGCATCGGTGGAGAGTCGACGGATGGTTGCAGCATGGTCGCCATGCTCGTAATCGGCGTGCTCGTCAGTCTGATCGCGCAGTAGGAAAAGGCATGCTCCACACCCTGTTTCTGGTCCAGACCGCCTTCGCAGGCGGAGGACCGATTGGTGGCAACCCGTTTACCAGCGGATTGGCCGCCTGTCTAGGAGTTGCTCTCCTTGTCTGCTTCTTCATCTGGATGCTCACCGGCATATACGACGCTCCACACGATTGACCTAGCTCGGATTCGCTCCGAGCTCTTTTTTTTGTTATAATTTCCAGCGTTATGGCTCTCTTTTTTTATAGTCTACTCGCTGGACTGTCATCAATTCTTTCCCCGTGTTTTCTCCCTGTCTTGTTTGTCGGCATGGCACTTGGAACAGGGACGATTCAAACACGCGCAAAATGGTTTTTTGGATTTTTTACCCTCACGTTTGCATTTGTTGGTTCTGCATTACTCGCGAACGGATCGTTACTCGAAGTTGATGAACGCGTTTGGCGTATCACTGGTTCGCTTGTTTTGATTGGCGTCGCTGTTTATATCTGGAGGCACAGCATGAAAAATTCAGCGCTCGCAAGCGCGATCGGTGGCTCGATGCTCGGCATCATCTGGACGCCGTGTGGTGGAGTGGTTACACGCACCCTCCTGTCGATCACCGCAGCCGGCTCCTATCCATTTGCCACAACCATGTTGTTCATTGCATACGCGATAGGTGCCTCTATCGCGCTCTGGCTCGTTATTTTCTTTTTTGATGTCACGATTCGTGGATACCTCGCACGGCATGAACTCCCCAAACCACTCAACCCAATTCTCATCGGCCTCCTAGCTTTTGTTGGTTTAGAAATTCTGTTTGGGTTTGATGCAACGATTCACGCGTTTCTCCTTCCATTTGGACCGTATTCATTTTTTTCGTTATGAAGAAACCCCTTCGTATTCTTAGTACCATTTTTCTCATCACGATCATTGGATTTGAGTTTCGTCAGGCGGTGTTAGAAGTTGATACAGAATTGACGATTCCTTCCCTCGGTTCCTTCATGCAAAGCCAGACAATCGATTCTGTTGCCGCGGCATTCGTTCCACTGACCGTTCAAAAATTTTCTGATGCAACAAAGTGGTATGTGCGTGATGCGATTGACCCACTGAGTCTTTTGAATCAAAAAAATACAACACTCGTGACATTTTGGAGTAAGGACTGTGTTTCGTGTATTCGCATGATTCCAACGCTGAATGCATGGCAAAAAAAATATTCAAAAAATGGTTTTATGGTCGTTTCGATTTATGAACCTTCGGCAGATGAGTCACTTGAAAGTATCAGAGAGTTTATTCAACAGCAATACACAGAGTATCGAGTGGCAGTTGATGGTGAAGGGTTGATTCGTCAGCTGTATGGAGCGGAAGTATGGCCTGTGTTATATTTGTTTGACTCAAATTTAAATCAAGTTGATATAGAATTTGGGGATAGACGAATGGATGAATTAGAAGAAACCATTCGCACGCTTATTGGATGGACAGATTTGGATGAGAATCCTATCGTGATTGAGGATCCAAATGTCGTGCCAGGAGCGGGTAAAAAATTTCGTTTTGATAGTCCGGAGATAATTATTGCAGAAAGTGAAGGGTTTTATTCATTTCCTGTTACGATCGAGCCAAAACATTTTGCGCTTTCTGGTGGCTGGATTATCAGCGGGGAAGAGGTAGAGGCAACAGAAACAGACGCGGCGCTTCGGTTCCGGTTTAATGGAACAGGAGTGCGTGCGTCTTTGGATTATGTTGATGGCCAACAGCATTTTCCGACAGTCAAGATAGATGGGAGATATTTGACCTGGGAGGAAGCTGGGAAGGATGTTCAGGTAGTTAGTGCTGATGGAAGATCTTATATCACGGTTTCATACTATCTAACCGCAGACATTGCTAAATTAGTTTCAGGAGATCACGTCCTTGAAATCATTGCAGATGCGCCAGGGTTGCGTGTTCATTTTCTTGGGCCGGTAGAATGATTTGTTATTTCGTCATCAAATACATCACAAAAATTTCTCGCCCTACATTCTGTCCGGCGCGGTCGTAGTGAAAGCGGTGTTTGACGGTGAAGCCGAGCGATTCCATCAGCTCTTTTGATGCGGTGTGCTCCCATCCAGTTTTTGTGCGAAATACTGGAAAGGCAACAATTGCTTTTCCGCCTGGACAAAGCAAATGTCGAAGCGACCCGAACGTTTCGCGATACAGATCGGACAAGGAGGCAATATTTTTTTTGAGAAAGTCTGCGTGTTCGCCACCATGAAGTGCTGGGCCAAGATACGTTTCGGTGACAATGGCATCGACCCCACTTCGCCAAGGCTCCGAGGGGCAGGCAAGTTCTGGAAGTGTCAGGACTTGTGCGGGACAAACATTCAGATCGATTTTTGTGTGTGTTCGTTGTTGTGTTGCAAGCCACGCGAGATTTTGTTGAGAATCCATGATCGCTTTTTTGCTGATGTCTGTTCCAATCACCTGTTTAAAACCAAGGAGTGCCGCTTCCATGGGAATCGTTCCAGATCCGCAGAACGGATCAAGGATAACACTCACTGCTGGATCAAGCCCGGTAAGGTTGATCATCATCCGAGCAAGTTTAGGTGGTAGCATTCCAGACTTTGCATCACGCGCAGGTCGGCCAAAATCTCGTTTTCCCCAAGCTTCAAAGTCCTGAACCGCTTCTGTCTGTCCGATCCAGACGGTTGTCGGCGTCACAATCAATACAAACTCTCCACCTGATTCAAGCAAGTGATTTGTCGTCACAACAACCGCAGACAATGTCTTTTCACGCGAAGTGACAAGCCGAGCTGACCGTCCGTCTGCTTTCAGGCGTTTCTTGATTTCAAGCCCAACCTTTTCAGATTCACTCCGCAACTCCTTCGTCCGTTTCGAATCCCCCGCATCGTACACACTGATTCCGAATGTAATTTTTGTTTCTGTTGGTTCAATCATCATCGCAATCAAATCCGCACACGCTTCCTTGTTCCACACCTCGAGCGAGCCAACAATCGATCCAACCTTAATCGTCCCCGCCAATCGTTCTTGTAACTGCACAGACGGGAAATCTGTTTCAAACACAAGCGCATCGCCAGACGTCGACGCAAACTCTGTCACGCCTGTTACAGCCTGAATTTCGGCAATCGACAAATCTCGATGATTTCCTAAGATACAAAATTTCATACACCCGACTCTAGCACGTTGACAGAGTTTTGTCATCCGACTAGCATTGAAGCAATTCTATGTCGCAATTATCATCAAAACGTGCGTTGATCACGGGAGTGACTGGTCAGGATGGCTCCTATCTTGCCGAGCTCCTCCTTTCGAAAGGATATGAAGTTCATGGCATTATGCGTCGGTCGAGTTCCTTCAATACCGATCGCATCGATCATATCTATCAAGATCCACACGAGATTGATCGACGTTTGCTCCTGCACTACGGAGACCTGTCAGATGGTGCTTCGATCGCACGATTGATTCGAACGATTGAGCCTGCAGAGATTTATCATCTTGGCGCACAATCTCATGTGAAGGTGAGCTACGATATTCCAGAGTACACCGCGAACATCACTGGGCTTGGGACGTTGCGTTTGCTCGAAGCGATCCGCGACGCGGGTTTTCCTACAAAGTTTTATCAGGCGTCGTCGTCTGAAATGTTTGGAAATCCTCCTGAGACTCCACAAAATGAAAACACTCCGTTTTATCCAGCAAGTCCATACGCGATCGCGAAAGTTTTTTCGTATCACACCGCTCGGCTCTATCGAGAAGCGTATGGAATGTTTGCCGTGAATGGAATTTTGTTTAATCACGAATCTCCACGTCGAGGCCCAACGTTCGTGACACGAAAAATTACGCGTGGGATCGCGCGCCTTTTGCGGTGCTGGCTGAATCTTCGTCTTCTGGTTTTATTCTGTGGGCAGACACACAGGCCGGAGGTGGCGATCGATCAACATCGACAAATTTTATTAACTACGGCACCGCAGCTGAAGTTTCTGGAAGTGCGTCAACAAGTACCAATTATCGTTTAACAGCTGGTTTTGAAGCCACGTACGAGCAGCCAAAAATTACCATGTCCATTTCAAATACAAATATAACGCTTTCTCCTAACCCGCTCACAACAGCTTCTGTGAGTACTGGGACGTCGACTGTTACACTGTCTACGAATGCTGATCTTGGGTATTCGCTTACCGCAAGGTTAGCTTCTGGATTTAAGACGGGTCAGGGGTATCAACTCGCAAATGTTACGGATGGAGCTGTCACCGCTGGTGTCGAAGAATTCGGTATTGGTCTGACAGGTGTGGATCGCTCGTTTACCGACGATCGCTTAATTTCAGCTGTGACACCAACCATTATTGCTTCCCGCTCAAACTGGGGTGCAGATATAACAACGACGGTGACGTTTAAGGTTGGGATTAGTTCAATAAGCAACGCTGGAGATTACAGCGGAGCAATTGTGTTTATTGGAACGGCGACGTTCTGATGTCTTCGAGGCTGGCCTGTGGATGAGTTTGCTTGAACACATCTATTACCCAGCCACAAAAGGCTGTATAATAAAAATAAAGGTCGGGTCTACCCTCATGTGCCGTCGCTCAAAGACGAGGGGTATTTAGACAAAAGGCACCGTGCATTTTTTTCAGAATGTCGACTAGACGTCGTTTGGCATTCTCACAAATTTGCATTTAATGAATCTTAGTGAAATGTGCATAAATTAAATTCATATATCGTGAAACTCACGATTTTCTCGTTGGTTCTCGGGATGTTTGCTTCTGTCCGTCCATCGTTTGCGCAGGCGGTTGGTGGACTCAATGCAATCGAGGACATCACGAATAACCAGACAGTCTCTAGTTTATCCGATCACAACATTAAATTTCAGTCAATGGCTGGTGTGGCATCAGGTCAAACAATCGTGATTACTTTTCCAGCAACATTTGATGGATCAGGTGGAGATCCTCAGGGAATTCTGGATGTAACGGATGTCGACATGACTGAAGATACTACAACAGATCCTCAGTGTGAGGATGCTGGTAGTGAAGCTTCCGAAGGTCTTGTAGCGTCTGGTGCCTCTGCATCTCAATGGAATACAGTATTTAGTGGCCAGCTTCAACGTGTACTTACCTTCACATCAGGAGGAGCAAGCGCAATTATCGCTGCAAATTCGGATGTTTGTATTCAGATTGGTGAAACTGCAAACGGAGTCTCCAATGATTTTGGCGTTGTCAGTTCTAACTCCCAGTACAAAAACCCAACATCCTTAGCTAACTACGAAGTTCAAATCACCGCTGGTACATCTAGTACTGGTGACTTTGCTCTAGCAATCACTGAAAATAGTAACGTTGTCGTTTCGGCAAATATCGATGCAACAATCTCGTTTGATATCGATACAGGAACAGCACAGAATTCGAACAACAACGGACCACATACCATTGCACTTGGAACCCTTTCAAGTGGGACACTCACAACATCGAATCAATCAACGATTAACTCCATTTTCCTCGACCTTGATACGAATGCTTCTGGAGGAGCCACCTTGACTGTAAGAGGACTAAATGGAGGATTACGTTCAGCGTTAGCAAATAACACCTTACTTGCTCCTGCGGGAGGTGAAGCAACTATCGCTGCAGGAACGGAAACATTTGGATTGTGCCTTGAATCTGTAACACAAGGAACTCCAAGTGCGAACCTTGTGAAGGATCCTAAATACGACCCAACAGACAATGGCGCTGTTTGTACCTTCGATAATGGTGGAGGCACCCAACGAGTCGGAGACATCATGTTAGGTGGAGGTCCTATTATCTCTGCTCCCGCTGGAATTCAAGGAGGCCGTGCCGAAATTCTTGTAAAAGCAGCGATCAGTGTTGTAACTAAAGCTGGAAACGACTACTCCGAAACACTCACCTTTATCGCAACAGGCAAATTCTAACGCCTAATTGTACATTCCAACCATATGTGGAGGAAATCATTATACGCGTTGCTGGTTGCCTTCGTCGTTAGCCCACTCGTTGGGCTCGCTCCAGCTCGTGCACTCACAGTAGCTCCAGTGAAATACGAGTTTGAAGTTGCGGCAGGGGACACAGTAACCGGTTCAATCCGTCTTATTAACGAAGGATCAGCAACAGAAACGTTCTACATGGAAGTTTCAGATTTTAAGTCTGGAGATACGTCTGGATCACCTCAGTTCATAGAACCTGGACTGTCCAACCGTTCAATGGCTGCGTGGGTTAAATTCTCACAAAGCTCCGTCATACTTCAGCCAGGTGGATTCGCGAATGTAAACTTTACAGTGAGCGTTCCAGCATCTGCTTCTCCAGGTGGATACTATGCAGGTGTTCTTGCAGGAACAGTAGCTCCAACAACAAGCGGGAATTCAGTTGGTGCAGTTGCCAAGACTGGCTCCCTGCTTCTTGTAACCGTTTCAGGCGCATCGATTGAACGAGCAACCCTCACGGGTTTTTCTTCTTCGGCCGCGTCCGGAGCATCTCTCCCAGTTGACTTCACTGCAACACTCCAGAACTCTGGAACTGTTCACTTGAAGCCAGCAGGAGTTATCCGCATCACAAACATGTGGGGAGGAACATCAGCGGTTATCCCTGTGAATGAAGATGGTGGAAATGTTCTTCCAGATTCAGCTCGCACGTTTACTGCTTCTTGGTCAAAAGCCGACCTCGACGAAGACTCTTCTGAACTCGCAAAAGAGTGGAAGAACTTCGGATTCGGACCTTACACAGCAACGCTCATCATGAACTATGGTGATGCAAACCAAGTTGTGTCTGCCACAACATCATTCTGGGTTATGCCTTGGATGATGGTCGTTCTCTTCATCATTCTTCTCGTTGTCGCCGCACTTCTCGTCGTGCAGTACAACAAGTGGGTGGTGACACAGGCGATGAGTAAACGACGATAAATTAGATAGCATGGTTCGGGGTTTGGCACGTGTCAGACCCCGGCCAGCTACGGCTTATGTTCATTCGCTTGATGATAGCCGCATGCATGGTTCTGACGTCGACACTTTCGATGGTCGGAATCGTACACGCGGAAAACATCACTGGTTTCATGGTCGAAGCGACCGATGGAAACATTGGTGCAACCGCGGATCATACGGTTACGTTTGTTACGCCGAGCGGCGTAGACGCGCCGGGGGATGTGATCGTGTTTACGTATGGGTCGCAAGCGGACCTTTCGGGGGTAAGCACACCAGGCGACATCACGTTGGCAGTTGATAATGATGGGGAATGTGATGGGGCTTATAGCGATAAAATTCTTGCCATAACGGCAGCAGCGAATACATGGGGAGTTGAGTTGTCAGGCCAGAACTTGACGTTCACTCCACCGACAAACGCAACAATTGGGGAAATTGCTGCGGGTTTATGCGTTCAGGTTACAATTGCGGGTGTTGGAAATCCAACGTTCGCCTCGTCTGTTCAACTCTCGATCGCTGGTCCTTTTGGAGATAGCGGGTACGCAGCGTTCTCCGTTGCAGATTCAAATCAGGTGTCTGTAACAGCCCGTGTTGGAGTGGGTGGTGAGGCGGGTATCTCTGATCTTCCTCCGTCTGACACAACAGCTCCTGTCATTTATCGGGTCGAGATTGAAGATGTAACAGAAACGACCGCAACCATTTCTTGGTTAACGGATGATTATGCGGATACGCTTCTTGAATGGGGAACAGACAGCGAATACGCGCTCGGACAGTTGTCTGATATTCAACTTCTCCTCACACACTCAGAGACAATAACAGGTCTCACACCAGGGGTTCGATATTACGCACGAATTACAAGTGCTGATGTTGCTGGGAATGGAGCTGTCTATGAACTGATTGAATTCACGACCGGAGATTTAACTGCTCCGATCATCATAGATCCACAAGTCACACAAGTCTCGACAACAACGGCGACTGTTCAGTGGCTCACTGACGAGCTGGCGGATTCGATTGTCGAATATGGGTTGACGGATTCCTACGAACTTGGGTCCGTTTCTGATAGTACACTTGTTCTCGATCACATTCTGTATCTGACTGGATTAGATTCTGGTACGACTTATCATATTCTCGTTTCCTCAACGGATGCGAATGGGAATGAAGGAATGAGTGAGGACGTTGAATCACCTATACTCACTGAGCTTGCCTGCGGTGAGCTTTGCGAATCCGTTGAAGTGCTATCTGATGCCGTCGAGACGGAATCGACCGACGTGGTCGTCACTGAAGATCTTCCAATCTCTGACGAAAATTAAAGACCTCGTATGAATTTACTCGCTCGTGCAAGAAAAGGCATTGAACTTCAGAAAAATCTCAAACAAATTGAGAGTGATTCAGATCGTCGCAGTGTGGAAGGTAAAGAGAACACGATCTTGACGACCTTTCGTCAATTTCTCGATTCTGAGCTTTCCGCACCTCGTGTCTCAGGAGATGTTTTTGAAGACACCGTCGAACGACTCGTTGAATCTATCGTTGACATTGATAAAATTCCTGAAGAACAGGCTCGTAAACAGGTGAAGGAGGCTTTGGAAAAAAGCGGGATGAAAAAAGAATTCGAGGCAAAAATTCATGAAGCGTATGAAAAGACACTGAAAAATATTTCTCGTACGGTTGTTGAGGTTGAGGGGAAACCACTTCTTGAGAGTGACATTAAGGTGCTCATGGCACACGTGAAAGAAGCAGCGAAGCGCGATCATCTTCCAGAAGGATGGCTTGCGGCGCATCTGCTTCAATTTGAAAAAGAAGCGATTGCTGAATATCGACAACCAGAACATCAGCAACAGGTTGAGTTTCGGCTTCTCGAACAGCTTCAATCGATTCTCTCTGAAGCGGACGTAAAGGTGATTCAAGGTGAATTTCAACAGAACGGGATCCAACACCTCCCGCGCATCGAGGCGGAATACACCCCTCTCATTGATCATCTTATCACAACAGGAAAGATTACCGCTTCAGTAGCAGGGGTCTGGAATCAACTGTTACGTACTGAGTGTTTATTGAAGTTACAAAATGAACGTGAAATATCTCACGTCCTTCTTCAGCAGGAGCATAAATTAAAGGAGTATGCCCGAAACGCTCAAGCCATCTATACGAGGGAGGAAAATAAATTTAATGACTTACCTCTCGAAGAACAAACGGACGCACGAAAGGAAGTGCTCAGTCAGTTTGAAAAGGAACGCCGAAGAACAAGTCGTGTGTATGGACGTTCACAAAAAAATCAATCCATAGATCTTCCCTCAGTTGTTTCTGTTGTACAACAGTATTTCCCGAATGAGGGACGTCAAATCATCAGAGATCTACGACCAGAAGTGGTTGTTAGTGAACGTGCAGAACATGTACGACAAAAAAATCTTTCAGCAAGCATTGGTGGAATGTCGAATGCAGATTGGATGGCGGATAGAGGGTTCTAGAATATCCATTGACTATTCCGACTTTTTCTTCTATCCTGTCTATTTATGGAGATCTCATGCATCCCTTCTCAGTGCGCCTTCTGTGCGTACTGATCATTCCCCTGGTCGTCTTTGTTTCAAGATGGTGCTTGCGATCGCCTGATTCGCCACCTGTCCAAATAGCTACTCTACCGTCTGAGGTACCGACGCCACGGCGTGTTGTCAGATCTGTTGCTGAAACGGTTGCCAAAATGGAGGTGATCGATACAAACCCGTTATCACTCTATCAAGCGTACACAGATTACTACATGGCCCGCGTTCTTATCGTGAACCACCAGACGGGCGGAAAGTTGATTCCGCTTACGCGAGAAGTGATCCTAAATACACGAGAGAGCGTTCCGCTCGGAGTCATGCGTATTCCTGCTTGGAAAGGACTCGATCGATTGCTGGCAACGTTTCCGAATAAACCGAAGGATGTCATTGAGGAGCACGACCGCATTCTCGACATCTACTTCACGGCCGCAACACAACAAGGCGACACCTTCGACGACTCAGCCGCAAACATTCTCTTCTTGGCAGACAAATATCACCTCCCGCCATTCGATCTGCAGTAGGTTCGACCCTACTGTTTTTTTTGAGGCCGTCAGAGAGACCGTTGCAATACTCATATATATATTCCCTGAGCGAAGCGGAGCGTAGTCGAAGGTCGAGTTCGCTAGGAAAATAGAAGAGACCTTCGACAAGCTCAGGTAATAATACCATCTCCAACTAACGCTTCGGCATAGCCCGTTCTAAATTGTGGCGAGACGAAGAGAAAAGTCTGAGGCATATCCGTAGATATGTTGAAGATTTTTCTCAAAGTCGAAGCCCGATTTTGGACGGGATGGTGCCGGATGGTTAATTAGAGATGGTATAAATAGAGTATTTCAACAGTCCCTCAGACGGGCTTTACAGACAGATTGTTTGGTAGTAGGGTATAACCATAATACTATCTATTTGGTATGCCACAAGCAACATTGATTATCAAGACCGATCTTCGTCTAAAAAAAGAAACCGCACGGCTGGCGGAATCATTTGGTTTATCCGTGAACGCGGTGGTGAATGGATTTTTGCAACAGTTTGTTCAAGAGCAATCCATTCGTTTTTCGACAGCGGATCGCATGAACCCTTCTCTTGAATTGTCCCTAAAAAAAGCACTGAAGGATGAAGCAAAGTTTGGAAAAAAGATTTTGAACCGCGTTTCAAACGAAAATGAACTGGATGACTATCTCGACTCACTCGTATGATGATCGATTTTCATCGTTCATGGGAATCAGACTATAAAAAACTTCGACCAGCGCAACAGGAGCGTTTTCGTGAACAGTTGAAGTTATTCATGCATAATCCACATCATCCACTTGTAAATAATCATGCGTTGCATGGAACGAGGAATGGTTTTCGTAGCATCAATGTTGGTGGAGATCTCCGTGCAGTGTTCCGCGAAGCAGACGATTCATACATTTTTTACCGCGTCGGCACCCACCACCAACTGTATGGAAAATAGCTGAAGGAATTGAACGATTCTTGACCAAAATCATATCATTCGCTAAGATCCAGCCATAATTCACTGTCCATAACCCTACGGGGTTGTCCCGCCTTTGGCGGGACCAGTAATCTATGGGAAATTACGAACTGCTCTACATCATTCCGACACAGTTTGCGGATACCGAAATCGACGGTTTACGCGAAAAGGTGGCGGGGATGATTACGGCCACGGGTGCTACGGTTACCCGTAACGAGTCTTTAGGAAAAATTAAGTTGGCGTATCCAATTAAACATCAGCGACATGGCACGTATGTGCTCGTGTATTTTACTGCAGAGCCAAACACGATCGCAGGCATCGATCGCCAGTTTCGACTCTCCGACGAAGTGCTTCGACATCTCATTGTCGACATGCCAGCTGGTGCGGAGAATAAAAAGTTTGAAATCGCATCTTATGTCGCCCCTCTTTCCGAAGAAGCGCGCGAGTTAAAACAGGAACGACGAAGTACAGATACACGCAAACCTTTCACGACGGTCGTGCAACCCGAATCGGTCGCTCCCGTTGCAAAAGCTGAAGAGGTTGCAAGCATGTCCATGGAAGAGCTCGACAAAAAACTCGACGAAATTCTCGATGCCGACGTCTAGCCTAATGCCTTAAGCCTAAAGCCTCCGGCTCACTAGCTCTATGTACTCTCTCAATCGCGCGACAATCCTTGGGAACTGCACAAAAGATCCAGAGGTAAAACAGATCGCTTCTGGACAGTCGGTGTGTTCGTTTGGTGTCGCCACAAACCGCAATTGGACTGACGCAGCTGGCCAAAAACAGGAAGCGGTCGAATTTCACAATGTGGTCGCTTGGGGAAAGCTCGCAGAAATTTGCGGACAGTACCTTGGAAAAGGCCGAAAGGTTTACGTAGAAGGACGTCTTCAAACACGACAATGGGAAGCACAAGACGGAACAAAGCGTTCGACCACTGAAATTGTTGCTGACAACCTGATTATTCTTGATAAAGCCGGAAATCCATCAGGTGCCTCTGGCTCATCAGCAACTCCATTTTCTGCCCCACCCGTTTCCAAACCATCGAGCTCAGCTCGATTAGAAAACGACCCAGCCCCTAATCCAGACGATGAAATTAAAGTAGAAGATATTCCATTCTAATATGATGAACAATCGTAACGATCAAAAAAATGCGATGCGAAAGGAACGTCAGTGTTTCTTTTGTATGAATAACATCCCGGATGTCGATTATAAAGATACAAATCTTTTGCGTCGTTTTCTTTCCTCATTTGCAAAGATTGTCCCACGCAAGCGCAGTAAAGTTTGTGGATGGCATCAGCGCAAGCTTGAGAATTCTGTGAAGAAAGCACGCATAATGGCACTCGTACCATTCGTTCAGAGGTAAGTATGGCTCGCGATATTCAAATGATCGCAAAAGAACGCGAGATCGTGAACAACACGATCCGTTCTTTTTTTTCATCGAGAGGTTATATCGAGGTCGAGACGCCGATTGTTGTTAGGTCACCCGGCATGGAACCAAATCTTGTTCCGTTTGAGACAACCGTGATTGAGCCAGATAAGACATGTCACGCTGTGGCTCTGATCACCAGTCCGGAGTATTCAATGAAGAAACTGCTTGGACTTGGGATGGACAAAATTTTTACGCTCACAAAAGTATTTCGAAACGAGGAAGAGCTTGGTCTTTCGACAGGCTCAGGATCTTCGACCCACAACCCAGAATTCACGATGCTTGAGTGGTACCAACAAGGTGCAGATTATCAGACATGCATGGACGAAACAGAAGCACTCGTGAAGGCGGTCTGTCCGAATCTCCCGCCCGATCCCTTTCGTCGTATCCGCATTGTTGATCTTTTTGCACAAGCAGGTCTTGATCTCGAACATCTTGAGCATGTTGGTGATGACACAGACTCTGATGCGTTCCATCGCTCGTTTCTCAACAAGATCGAACCAAATCTAGGTGTAGATCCTGTCTTCGTTTATGATTACCCAATCTATCAGGCATCTCTTTCTCGCCTGACTGCAGACGGCAAATACGGCGAACGATTTGAATTGTATGTAGATGGTCTTGAGCTGTGCAATGCATTTACAGAACTAACGGACGTGGACGAACAGCGCAGAAGGTTTATCGAGGAAGCCGAAGAACGCCGCGCACTCGGCAAAACCGTCTTCCCGCTCGACGAGGAATTACTTCGTCTTCTCCCAAACATCCAAAACCCTTCCTACGGCAACGCCCTCGGAATCGACCGCCTCCACATGATCGCGTTCGGAGCAAAGTCGATCGAAGATGTGATGCTGTTTCCAGCAGGGAAGTTATTTTTGTAACGTATCGAGATAATTTTCTTTTGTGATAATTTCACCTGTTGCATTTGGGTAAACTGAAAGGAATTGTTTGAGACAACGTGATGGCTTCTTTGACCATTTGGATTCGTAAGCAAAGAGTTTTCCTTCCCGTTCGATGATAAAATCGACTTCTTGTCCTGAGTGTGTCCTCCAGAAATACAGTTGATCAGGACGATCGGCGATATTGGCAGCACGGGTGAACTCCATTGCGAGGAAGTTTTCAAAAAGAAAACCTATATCGTTGCGATCATTCAATCCATTCCATTGTTCAATAACAGCATTTCGAACCCCAAGATCATAAAAATAATACTTTGAACGTTTTGATATTTCGTTTCGTAAATTTCTGCTAAATCCACCAACTCGTTTGATCACAAAGGTTTTTTGAAGGAGATCAATGTATCGTTGTACTGTTTTGGCATCCGTTCCTGTCGTGCGGGCAATTTCTTGGAGGGAAACCTCATTTCCAATTTGGAATGCCAAACATTTCGTTATTTTTAAAAGCAGTTCTGGAGATCGAATTCGATCAAGAACGAGAATATCCTTGAACAAATAGGAAGCAACAAGTTCCCGAAGAACGCGAATTTTTTCATCTCTCGTTTTTAGGGCAAGCACTTCTGGATAAGAACCAAAGACCAGAAATTCTTCAAGTCGTTGACGCTTCTCAAAGTCACTTTCATTGATTTCGGCCTGTGTTATTGGAAGAAGTGTCATGGTGAAATGGCGTCCAGTGAGTGGCTCACCAACCTTGTTGGCAATATCAAACGACGAAGAGCCTGTCAAAATAAGCGTTTTTTCTGGCATTGCGTCGACGATCATTTTCGTCGCAATACCAATCTTCTCAATATTTTGAGCCTCATCGATGATGATGAGATCATGTGGACGGGCAAATTCTAAAATGTCCATTCGAACCTGTGAGTTAAATAGTTCCTGTAAACGAATATCATCTCCAACCCTATATAACACACGTTTTCCTGACTGCTCAACCTTTTTTAAAAAGGCGGTGACTATCGTAGTTTTTCCAATTCGTCTGGGACCATAAACAATCAAAGCCCTTCCAGGTGATAAAACATCCTCGATAGATTGTACACGACTAAAATTCATATGAATCCATGGTATAACAAACCATGGATTCAGTCAAATTTATGGAATGGGTAAAAAATGCTAGTGATTACGTGGTGAAGGGTTTTCGACGCCTGGGAGCGGCCGCAGAACTGTGGGTATCTTTCCGTGGCTTTTTGCAGCAAAGGTGTGCGATGATATTTTATTCATCAGTAAGAATAATAGGAAAGGTTGCTAACGATTAATTGAAATCTTTATGTCGGAGCTACCACGTGAGGAACAAGAATTTTTGAATTTCCTACGCTTTCAGTTGAACAACTTGCTAAAGTTCGAGAACGTCTGATTGACCTGTACCGGATTGAAAAAGAACTGGGATATGAATACCCGCCTCCAATGCTACGGCAGATCAGTCTTGTTCAAAATGCAATTGGTCAGGAATTTCCTGAAACAAATATCGATCGGGATCTTGCCCGGATGAAGGTTTTTCTGACGCATCCGACGAAGATGTTCGATTGAAGCTCGAAAAAATCGTTCCAAATTTTCAGTCTTATCTTTTTGAAGGGATCAAAAGTGAGCTCAAATAGAAAGTTCTCGGGTCAATTACGATACATCATGATCGAACTAGGAAGTCACCCTGTTCCCATTCCGGCTCTTAGAGCCGGAATGGGAGACTGTCTGTGGTTTGCCTATATCGCAGCCATTTGATACCATCCGAGCGTAATTTATTGTTTTAGCATTTTGAATTTCTTGGAATTTGGTGCTTAGAACTTAGAATTTTCCTTCTGCTTATGCCATCTCCAAATGAACTGAAAAAAGGAACAGTCATCCGTTACGACGGCGACCTTTGGTGCGTCGTTGAATTTCAACGTGTTTCACCTGGTAAAGGATCCTCATTTGTGAGAACTCGTATTAAGAGCATGAAAACAGGAAAGATCGTTGAAAATAATTTTAAATCTGCAGAGACGCTGGAGTTTGAGGATGTACAGTATAAAAAGATGCAGTATTTGTTTAATGATGGGACGTTGTATACGTTCATGGATAATCAGAGCTATGAACAGATTGCGATGGGGAAAGATGATATTGGAGACGATCTGAAGTATTTGAAAGAAGGACTTGAGGTGACGATTGTTATGCACGGTGATACTCCACTTACAATTCAGCTTCCGCTTAAGATTCAATATACGGTTGTTGAGACAGAACCTGCCGTAAAAGGAGATACAGCTGGAGGAAATGTGACGAAAGAAGCGATCACGGAAACTGGTTTAAAAATTCGCGTCCCGATTTTTGTTGGCGAAGGCGATGAAGTCATGATCAACACCACCGAAGGGATGTATGTGGAGAGGGTTGCAAAATAAACCATGCACTACGTGGAGTGCATGGTGAGTTGCCGACCAGAGATGGTCGGCTTTTGGTATTACCAGCCGTGATAGCTGGAGCGATGTTGGACATGGAGCGCGCGGATGGCGGGTGGACCACGACGTACTCGAGTTTCGAGGGCGTGTTGGATACGGCCACGCAGTTCATCTGCCACATGGCGGTTGTGTGTCAGTCGTCGTAGTTCGTTGCTGATCGTGTCGAGAATCGGAAATGATTTCATGTGCGATTCTGTGCCGGTCGGATTGACCTTCACACGGACCCCGAGCAAGTTGTATGGCTCAGGAGAAAAGGTGTGTGGCCGGTCGACAAGACGCCGAATAGCAAGGGCGGTTTGATAGGCAACGCGTGCCATGTCGCCACATGTTGTCCAAATTTGGACATAGATTCGACGTCCCCGCTCAAGTGTCGTCAATGCCGCTTTGATGAAGGCAGTGATGTAACGCGGGTGGTGCCGAAAATCGAGTTTGATTTCATGGACATGCGAAGAGCCATTGGTGAAGGCTCTCAGCACGATGCGTTCTGCGTGGTCTGGATGTGTTTCAGAGATGACCTCATGTTCGATTCCCATGGCGGTCAATGCATCTGAAACCTTCGGGGCAAACTGCTTTCCAAATTTCATGCACACTCCTTTGTTAGGTGCTGGCGTATCCTGCCAGAAATTGAATAACAACGCAATAGAATAGAGGGACCTAGATGTTTTAGGATGGATTTATTGACAAGACGCTCAAAATCCGCTACGATACTTGCTTCAGTAACCCCAACCCAAGGAGGGCACATGGGACTGCTGTTGATGGTTGCGGCTGCCTGGGCCGTGTGTCCGGAGTTTCTTCCGGACGAGTATGCAACTGATGAACATTCGTCTGGTCGTGTGATCATGGTTGTAAAAGATGAGCATCTGCTTGGAGTGTACGAGAACGATCGGCTGATGGCTGGAACATGTGTGAGTATCACCATGGGATCAGCTTCGCAAGAAGGAACGAAGCAAAAGCGTGGCGATAATCGGACCCCAGAAGGATGGTATAAGATTTCACACCGCAACCCGTATTCGCAGTTTCATAAGTCGCTCGGGATCAACTACCCGAACTTCGATGATGTGATGCGCGCTCGTCTGAGTGGTCTCATTGACCACCACACGAGCAACACACTTGTCGAAGCGATCAACAAAGGACGACTTCCAGCCCAAGACACAGTACTCGGCGGCGACATCTTCCTACACGGGAATCCAGGAAATTGGACAAACGATTGGACATGGGGATGTGTTGCGCTTCGCAACACCGACATGGATGCACTCTACCGACTCGGTGACCCTGGGACGGCTGTGCTGATTCTGTCGAAGTTGCCAGAAGTTCCCGAGATTATCACGGTCGATTTGACCGCTCTGTATCCAACTCGATACGGTCCGTATCTCGAAGAGGTACGTGATGCGTCTATCGCGGAACAAAAAAGCGTGGAGCCTTAGCTCCACGCCATTTTATTTATGTGCGAGCTGTTTTTTGAGATCGTAGCTGTGGGTGTTTGTGACAACGACCGTTGTTCCATTTCTTACTCCATAAAGATCAACGACCTGTTTCATGTATTCACTGTATGTAGCAATGCACCCATGCGTTCGATCTCCCAAGAAGTCGTTTGGATCTTCATTTGGTTTTGAATGAATGTTAATGTTCGTGCGCTCACCATTTAAACTTAAACGAAGCGCTGTTGATCCAAAATCATTCCATTTCCACTTCGAAGGAATTTCTCCCCCATTCCATGAAACAATTTCTTCCTTTGTCCAGATTTTTGGAACAAAAGTGACGGACTGGTCTGCGTTTGAATGTGATGCGGCTCGAATAAGTGCTTGGTCCATTGGTTCGAAATGTGAATCAAATGGTCGAATGACATTTCCGTCTGAATCTGGGAAGAATGCGGCTTTTGGTCCCGTGAGGTCGTACCATTGTTTTGTACCGGGATGTTGATATTGTAACTCGTTTCTCTGTTCTCGAATGAGTGCATCTTGTGAAACCCATGAGCGTTGCCATGTCCAAGATGTTTTTGCTCGATCGACGGACGAGACGGTCATCACGACATCTGGAACGTGCACATACTCACTTCCTGATGGTTTTCCTACAATAGACATTTCTGGCGACTGTCGTTTTCCTCCAATCGCTGGAAAAGAATCGATCAATAAAAAACTTTGATATATTTTTCTCAGAACGCGCAGTTGTCCATTTGCTTGATCGATGTGAACGATGTTTTTTTTGTCAGGTTTTAGAAATGACTCCGCGTCCTTGAGGTCGAGGTCACTCATGTATTGGATAATAGGATGGTCTGTTGAAAGAAGCTCCTGCAACCCTTTTGATAACTCAATGACATGAGCAAGCCCAACCTGACGACCCATTGTTTCTAAAATAAATTTGTACTGAGATAATGCTTCCTCAGGTTTCAGCTTAGGAGCGATTTCTAAAAATGCTGTTTGGACATTGTCTGTGACAAATCGAAACTCATTTGAGAATCGAAATTCTGTTGCCGCGGTTTGCAACATGTTTGGATATTCTTTCACGTAGTCTTGTGGTGACAATCGACGATATTCTGGATGCAATTCGAAAAAGCGTTCGTGGACAGGAGATGCGGAGAATAGTGATCGCTGGTACGGCGTCCATTCAGGACGACCGACTCGCGCATAATATTCTGGAGCCGCTTGCCCTGCCTCGATTGTTTTTCCTAGATCAGCGAGCTGAAGCAGATAGACTTCATCTGATTCAGGAAATGGAAACTCAGCATCCGATGCTTGTTCAATCGGTGTTCGACGGAATGGCTGTTCTGCAAGAAGGAGATTGCTAAGCTCCTCACTGGCAATGAGATGAGCAGAGTCTGTTTCATCTCGGCCTTCTTCTGGTTCCGTTATGGAGAATGAAGATTCTACAGAGAGATCTCTTGGTGGATCAGACGCTTCTCCCGCATGAGCGATCAATGGAACTCCAGCAAGCAGTGCCGTGAGTGTTTTTAGTGGTCCAGCAAGCCATGGACTTTCTCGCAACTTAATCATCATCCCACGAAACTCTCGATTTCCTGTTTGCTGACGTTCTGCATCAAGTTTTTTATGCACGGTTTCAATAAGAGCTTTCGGACTCGGAACGCTCCTATCTTCATGAGGAGAATTTTCATATTCAAATGACATATTAATGAAATTATAGCACAGTGGATAACTCCTAGCGAGTGAAAAAATGTTTTGAATTTCTGACAGAGAAAAGTATGCGAAGGTTGGCGAAGATGTGATGATTCTGAATATCCTCTGTTTTAAAACACCAACAAAATACTTGTCAACCTAGCTAAATTATGGTAGATTGTCCTTACGAGCTCGATTTGGTACTCTGGGACGACTGATCCCGAACGTAATTCAATGTAATCGTTTTTATTATGGCAAAGCAGATTATTGAGGAGGTCAACGCTGGGAATGCGCGTAACAAGGCAGCGCTCGAGGCTATTTCTCAAATTAAGCAGCGTTTTGGTGATGGGTCGATCATGCGTCTTGGAGATGCGAAGACGATGAAGGTTGATTCGATTACAACGGGTTGTTTGTCGCTCGATATCGCTCTTGGAGTTATGGGTGTCCCACGCGGTCGTATTATCGAAATTTATGGGCCGGAGTCTTCTGGAAAGTCGACATTGGCTCAACACATCGTTGCAGAAATTCAAAAAGTTGGTGGGCTCGCGGCATACGTCGATGCCGAACATGCACTTGATCCAGAATATGCGCAGAAAATTGGCGTGAATATCAATGAGCTTTTTATTTCTCAACCAGACAATGGTGAGCAAGCGCTTGAAATTGTCGAAACACTCGTGCGATCGAATGCCGTTGATGTTATTGTGGTTGACTCTGTTGCTGCCCTGACACCGAAAGCAGAAATCGAAGGTGAAATGGGAGATTCACATATGGGACTCCAAGCACGTCTCATGTCACAAGCACTTCGTAAGCTTGCAGGTATCATCAACAAGTCGCACTGCACCGTTATTTTTATCAATCAGATTCGCATGAAGATAGGCGTGATGTTTGGAAATCCAGAAACGACAACGGGAGGCAATGCATTGAAGTTTTACGCGTCTGTCCGCATCGAGATTCGACGTTCCGCACAAATTAAACAGGCAGAGAAAATTATTGGGAATCGAACGAAGGTTAAAATCGTCAAAAACAAAGTCGCGCCCCCATTCCGCACGTGTGAATTCGATATAATGTACAACGAAGGGATTTCAATCTCGGGAGATTTGCTCGACGTTGGTGTCCCAGCTGGTGTCGTTGGAAAGAGCGGAAATTCGTACTCGTTTGGTGAAGAAAAACTCGGCCTTGGACGTGAGAATGCGAAGAACTATTTGAAAGAGCATCCGAAAACCATGAAAGATATTCGCAAAGCCATCGAGAAAAAAATCGAGAGCGGAGAAGCAATGACACCTGCGGTGGTAAGCGAGGGGGATGGGGAGTAGAATAGAATTAATTCAATAAAATGGAGGATATGAATATTCAACCAACAAATCAAGATCTAATGAGTTACCTCATCACCATGAATACGAGAATCGTGGGGATTGAGGGTGAGATCATTGGCGTCAAAGGTGAGATAACTGGCATTAATGGTGAGATCAACGGCATTAAGAGTGAGATAACTGGCATTAAGGGTGAGATAACAAGCATTAAAGGTGAGATAACTGGAATAAAGAACGACATTTTACGATTGGATTCAAAGATCGATGCAGTTTATCGGACATTGAAAGAGTCAATTGAGGAAACACATTTGATGTTCAATAGTTTCGCGACAAAGATTGAGATACGATTGCATAAGCTTGAAGTCTCACATGCCTGAAACTCAAAACTCGGCCGTCATGGTCGAGTTTTGAGTTTTTGTTTAAGAATGGTTTGAAGCATTTCTTTTATCTTTCGGCCAACCAGGACGCAAGTATTTGTTTGTCATGACAGAAATCATCGCGATTGTGAGGTCGTCTATAGTTATCTCTCCACCCAGGTAGTCTTTGAATTTATTACGTGCATATAACTTTTGTTCTTCTGGAAGTTCAAACAATGTTTTTTGTATCGTCAGAAGGACTTCTGGAGAAAACCATACAAAATGTTTGTTGTACGATACAATAGTGAGTTCGTTCAGAATATCGAATAAGTCCACCTGGATTTTTGAGGAGGGAGACTCATGAGTTGTCAAAGAAAATGTCAGTGGTGACACTCCGTCAATGAGTGCTCGATTAAGTCTCGCATACATTTCAATTTTTCGTTGATGTTCGTACCATTGCAATCGCGCTGGCCCAGAATGACGAAAGTTAAATACTTCTCGTACATACTCAACATACGCCTTCGTGATCGGCATAGGTTTCGCCAAAAACATTTCTTTGAATTTTTTGACTTGTTGAGACTCAAGTTGGAGTATCTGATACAGTCGTTCTGCTGGAATCAGGTCGCAGAAGGTGCTGAACAATGTGAAGGCAATTTGCTCGTCACCCTCATAAGCAAGCATGCTCAGAAATACCGTGTCAGCAAAATTTTTTTCTTCATGTTTCGCCAACTGAACGAGTTGGTTTGCTTGTGACTCAACAATATCTTTTGCTCCTCCGCCTTTTTTGATGAGTTCGACGAGTGTCTGTCCGAGTAAATATGCTCGATCGTCAGGGCGAATTGGTACAACAGGAAATTCTCTTGCACGAAAAATTCGCTGCTTGACTGCGTCAAGAAATCGTCTTTCTAACACGGTGCGGTGATCGAAATATCTTTCGAGAAAATCTTCCGGCAAGCATCTTCATTGAAAATAGTAAAATAATAGTTGAAACCCTGGATGCTCTTCTTCAAGGACGACTGTATCGTAAACACTTTGTTCACGTTCACCTAGAGCTTTTATCATTTTTCCTTGGTAACGAAGAACTTGTTTTGTGGCAAAAATACCTGCTCGTGCAAAACGTCCTTCAAGAGCTAGGGAATCATCGACGAGTGATTTTAGAAGATGATTGACTCCAAGGTCTTTTTTTGTTTCGTCAACGAGTGGTATTCGATCGTACAATGGTAACAGAATTTCACGATCTCGCTCGCGACAAAGTTTTTGAAGGAGTGGTCCATCGATTCGTTTGCCAGGATATAGTTGTTCGAGTGGTTTTCGAATCTCTGGCAGATTGAATGCAATGGTAGGCATGTTTGCAATGAATTCGAGTAATTTGAGTGGGTGTTCGGTATCATCAATACGACGTTTTAAGTCAGCACTGACCGTTTCCATACTCGTCTCGCGGAGAGATTCGAGTTGACGATGCACCTCCGAATCAATCGCGAGCGGTAAGAACGGCACAGCCATCATGGCGAGCATCTTTCCTCTCTCTTCCCCTTTCACCCCTTCAAGTTTTTTCCGCATTTCTCCCGCCAGTGCTTTTAACGATTCTTGCGAGACAATTCCCGCATACGTTTTTACATGTGCGGACATTGTCATTAACTGTTTCATCATCGTCCGGATCGCCAACTCACCGAGCTCTGGTCCGGCTCGTTCGACCGCCATTTGTGTATTGTAAATCGCTTTGTGCAAAAGCGATCCAAAGTACGACGAACGACCGCCGTCTTCTGGATTTACCCCGAGTATTTCTAAAAACAGTTCTGGATCTTTGTGTTTGATCGTGTCGAGTGAATGAAATATTTTCATCAAATCTTCCGGTTGCTCCATGCCGAGGTGATACAGTTCAAAATCACGCGGATCAGGGTCTTGGTAGTACATCGCTTTTCGGTTTAGAAACTCAACGAGCACCGTCGCGGCCTGTTTCAAATCCTGATCATTTGTCTTCTCTAAAATATTTTCAATCTCCCACGCAATCGCAATCGTCTTGTCTCCACTAATCGTGAGGATTGAGTGAGTTTCGTCCGGAAACATTTCACGCTTTGTGAGGATCAGTCGTTTCCAATGTTCTTCTGTTGCATGCGCATCAAACGGATCTGTAACCACGATGGTTGGTGGGATTTCTGGGGGATATTCAAGTGACCAGATATTTGAACGAAGACGCTTGTCGAGATGATGCAAGAGACCGATTATGGTTGTGCGGACAGGAACAATAGAAACACCGTGGACTTTTTCTGTGGTGATCAAATCCCCGACAGATAGTTTTCGAACGGTCTCTTCGCGGTTTGATGCAAATCCAAGTGTCTGGAGTCGGTGAATAAGTGGGTATAAATGCGACGCCGCATCCGCGCTTTGTTTCACAATCGTTTCAGCCTCCTCTCGTCTTTGGGTGAATTCCGCATCATCAAGCGCGGATAGTTCAATAAGTTTTTTCCCAAGCGCTCCATCAGCTTCTTCGAGAAACAATTCTTCCAAATTCACACTCAATTCAATCCATTCATCCAACGTTTTCGTATCCCCAAGCACCGCTTCCACCGTTCGAGCCGACGACTCAGTCGCTTGTTTCAACTCACCGACGGAGTCTGGGTGTTTCACCGCCTGCGCATCCAAAAACTCCTGACCAGTTTGATCAAGTTCACTCGGCTGATGCTGTCCTCGTCGCGGGTCCGGCATATCGATGATAGTATAACAAAAAATCAGACCGAGGTCTGATTTGTACCCTTCGACTTCGCTTTGCTTCGCTCAGGGAATAAGTAAAGGATCCGTGTCAGATAGCGCTGTATTCTTCGCCTCTTCCAGCACGACTCTTCGATACTCCGTCGACGATCGCGAGTAGCGTTTTGCACCTTCGATTTTGATGAGATTCAATCCGCGTTCGAGGAGGACAGAGGATTCAAACGTTCCGTCGGAGTTTGAGAGAACGTATTCGCCATTAATTTTGATTTGTGTGTCTGGATCAGTTTGGCCTGTTACGACGATTGTTGCGTCTGTTGTTGCCTCGCCATCAAGCGGTCCGTACACCACAAGGTCTGGGGCAGAGGTGATGGCTCTGACTTCATGGCCGATGTAGGAGGTGATTGCAAGAAGGACAGCAGCGACTCCTGCGATTTTGACGAAGCGGCTCATGACGAGAAATGCACGTGCACGAATACGTTGTCGTGGAAGTCGAGCGGCGTCGACAAAGTCGCATGTGCCACGTTGCTCTTCCCATCGTTTGAGATAGTAGTCGGCTTCTGGAACACCAAGTCCACGCAAATAGTTGCGAAGATAGTTTTTTGCATACAGTGTTTCCGGAAGTTTTTCGTAGGAGTTTGTTTCAAACGCGTTGAGGAAGACACGACGCACCTTTGTTTTTGCTTCCATCTCAGACAACGTTAAACCGGTCGCGCGACGAAGCTCGTGGATTTCTTCCCCAAGCGTTTTGGAGGAGTTGAGTTTGCGGATGGTGAAAGACATGCTATGTACGAATATCATCTGCTGGATCGGGGGGTTCGTCAAGGACAGAATCGACTTCGTCGAGGTCAGATTGAGCGGTTGGAATGGACTCAGCGATTTCTTCGGACTCGGGGGGCCATTCGGTGACGAGGACTTCTCGTGGTTTTGCTCCTTCGCCAGCGCCGATGACACCCTTCTCTTCAAGCAAGTCCATGATGCGAGCGGCGCGGCCGTAGCCAATTTTCAGACGGCGTTGCAAGAGCGATGTCGAGGCGCGACCTGCCTGGATGATTGCTTGAACAGCTTCATCGAGCAGTGGTTCATCGCCGTCTCCGTCATCTAGAATTGTTCCTGTTCGAGCGGTTTCTGTAATTGCGTAGTTGTAATCTGGTACGCCTTCCTGTTTCAAAAACGCAACGATACGTTCGATTTCAGAATCAGACAGGTATGCACCTTGCAAACGTTTTGGTTTTGACAATTCTGCACTCGTATACAACATGTCGCCGCGACCAAGTAATTTTTCTGCTCCTGCACAATCAAGAATTGTTCGCGAGTCCATTTGAGATGCAACCGCAAAGGCGATGCGTGCAGGGAAGTTTGCCTTGATCAAACCGGTAATGACATCGACAGATGGTCGTTGCGTGGCAAGCACGAGGTGAATTCCAATGGCCCGAGCCATCTGTGCGATACGAATAATTGTTCCTTCGACTTCGCGACCACTTGCGGTCATCAAATCTGCAAGTTCATCGATGATGACGACAATCTTTGGCATTTTTTCTTCGGCTTTTGCATTGTAAGAGCTGATATCTCGTGCACCAAATTTTGAAAGCACATCGAGTCGACGTTCCATTTCACGTACCGTCCATTTGAGAGCATTGATGGTGTCGTCGGCCTTTGTGATCGGTGGAACGAGCAGATGTGGAATACCTTCGTACATTTTCATTTCGACACGCTTTGGATCGACAAGAATCAACTTCAATTCATCTGGACCATTTTCGTACAATAAGGAAACAATAATGGTGTTCAAACAAACAGACTTTCCAGACCCAGTCGCTCCAGCGACAAGCAGATGTGGCATTTTTTCAAGCGCGGCGGTCCAAGTGATTCCTGAGACATCTTTTCCAAGGGGGATCGTTGTGTTACTCGTGCGAGTCTTAAATGGTTTTGACTCCATAAGCTCGCGGAGACTCACCGTTGCGATCGTCTGGTTTGGAACTTCAATTCCAACGAGAGACTTTCCTGGAATTGGTGCTTCGATACGAATTGGATGCGCTGCAAGAGCAAGCGCAAGGTCGTTTTGTAGTCCAACGATGCGAGAGAGTTTAATTCCTTGTGATGGTCGAAGGGTGTATTGCGTGACGGTCGGACCAGTTGCGGTCTCGCTCATTTCAACAGGAATGCCAAACTGCTCAAATGTACGAGAAATAATTTCAATATTGCGTTCAAGATCTCCTGAGTTCGCATTGTTTGCACGGTACTCCAAAAGATCAAGTGGAATCGCCATTTTTCGAATATTTTTTGTTGTCAGCGCGCGCTCTGGCTGCGAGCGTTCTGATTCAATCAATGTTTTTGTTCGAAATACAGGTTCTGGCTCCTCGATTTCTTCTTCAATATCGTCTGATGGCCTTGTATCTGATATTTCTCCTTCTGGCTGACCTTCTTCATCATTCTCCTCCACAGATTTCATCTCCGACCGATGCAACATCTCTCCAAACCTCCCAGTGATATGTGTATGAAGTCCAAGCATGTTACGCAACGACGTGTTGAAGGTAAGCATGATGGAAACCACAAGAAGCGCACACACTGTGACGATCGCTCCCCAATAACCAACAATATTTGGAAGGATCGTTGCAAGAAATTGTCCAATGTAGCCGCCAGGAAGTAGTGAGTATGCACTCATTGCAGGGATTAAATTCATGAGCGCGTTAAAAGACAAAAAGAAAAAAAGAATGCCGAGATAATTCCAGGTCGAAAGCCGACCGCGATCGGGATACATGGAGGATGCACCGATGATGATACAAAGGAGAGGGACGAGGAAACGATCCCATCCAAAAAGAAGAGATGCGTAGTGGTCGACGTAGGACCCAAGTGTTCCGGCAATTTGAAAAAAGGAGAGAAAAAGAAGTGCAGAAAAAGCAAACAGGAGCACGGCGCTAATCCCACGACGCGTTTCTGGATCAAGCTCAATACGTGGACGTGATGGATGGGATTCCTGTGATCGCTTATTTTTCGGTTTTCGGGACATAGAGATAAAAAGAATCAAGAGACAAGATTGAAAAGCAAATAGAAAAATCAACGATATTTTATCACAGAAATGATGAAAGGACGAACAAAAGAACGAAATGGTTGACAAAATGCTGATTTAATGATAAATTTTATACTTTAGCGCCGCTTATTTTGAGCTGGGTGCTAAAAAGATCTTCCAACCTTAACCTTGTGGAGTTCTCTTGGCAAAGAAACATGTTGTTGTTCCTACGCAAATGGCGCCGCGTGTGCGTCGAATGGTCGTGATCGACAATGTCATG
Organism: Candidatus Uhrbacteria bacterium RIFOXYB12_FULL_58_10; assembly: GCA_943359455.1. Lineage (GTDB taxonomy): Bacteria > Patescibacteriota > Patescibacteriia > UBA9934 > GWF2-40-263 > YC12-FULL-57-11. The sequence goes on along the minus strand of CALRHL010000001.1, from coordinate 54,454 downwards.
CCGGTTGCGATGGCACCAGCAGAGACATTTCGAGAGACCGAGGAGTCGGAAGTCATTGCTGGATCTGAACAGGGGCAAGTCAGTGATGCACCAAAGACATTTGTTCCTTCTCGTGTAGGAACTCGCCAGATCGTCTGTGACAATGTGGCTGAGGTGACGGAAACACTAGTCGAACGACCCGTATCGCGTCCGTACCAGGATCGACCAGTGCGAACGCAAAAACAAAGCAGTGCTCATGTCACGATTGGGGATGCGGTGAAGGGCCAGCTTGCAGGATTCAAGCCTGAGTTCTTGAATAAGGAAGACCGAGATCGGGCAGAAGATGCTGCCTACATGGCAAACGCCTGTCGGATCGCATCGCATCGAGTCATTCCTGTTCGCACCATCGAGAATGATGAAGTTGTCGCAATGATCACCCCGCGTTTTGGTGAGCCGCTCCTGTACGTTCGATCAAGAGAGGAGCCAGCTGTTGTTTTCAGACGATACGGAAAATCGTCTTCGGCACGGAAGGCTGGGTTTCGTCATGTGTTTGAAGCAGATGCGAAGGTGGCCGTTGTCAAACGAGACGCAGTCGTTCACTGCACGAAGGATGGAATGATTCGGGAAAAGACGATCCAACCGACGGTCGACATTCTGTGGTTCCAATCTGCAGAGATTCCGGATTACAAGAAGCAGATTGTCCCTGTTCTAGAGCCTGGCACCGCGCCGCCTGTCAGGAGTGGACCGACGAAACTTGTCCGTCTGCTCGGATGGTGTCTAGATCGCATCGTCCATCTTCACCCAGATCGTGTTGAAGAGATCGAGGAGGCTTTGGATGCATTTCTTGGCAGGTTGATCTCGATGAATATCGAGGAATACACCTACAACGAGCGTCGTCGTCTCGGTCTGCCTTCAGAAACCGAAGGTGATACCAGACACGCAACCGAAATTGCCACCGAGGGCACCGAACCAACGCTCGACGCGTAACCTCCTGTCCTCCCCACTGCTCAACAGCGTGCGGAGGGCTTTTTTCTTCATTTACAAATTTTTCATGTTATCTTAGACTAACTTCAGGTAGATAATTTTTATCATGAAATAAGATGAACTCCGAAAAGGATGTTGAGGTATTGGATATTGTAGACAAAGACGATTTTATAATCGGCTCTGCTTCGAAGGAAGAAATTTACGACAAAAAGCTTCTTCATCGGATTGTTCATGTTCTCGTCTTGCACCCGAATTATCCAGCGATATACCTACAAAAACGCTCTGCGACAAAATCATTCCTGCCGAATTATTACTGCACTTCGGCTGGTGGACACGTCCACTCAGGGGAAACCCATCAGGAAGCCGCGGTCAGGGAACTCCAGGAAGAAATCGGTATTACCACATATATTGAAGACGTTGACACGTTTATTTTTACGGGAGATAACGGTCATCAACGGTTGGTAAAAACGTTTATTACGAAGACCAGTGACGGTTTTACATTTACGGACGGCGAAGTATCTGAAGGTTCTTTCTTCTCAATCATTGATGCAAAAAAACTCATTGATTCCAATATTCAAATCCATCCACAATTAAAAGTCTGTTTTGACAGGTTATTTGAAAGGAATTTTTTTGACTCTTACTAGATAAGTAAGATATAAACAAATCAGTCCTTTACAATTATGGGGTGCAATATTGCAAATTGACACGGTGGACTGGAAACTCATTGGCACGTGCAACCTTCGTTGTTTGCACTGCTATGGGCCACCTAAAACAGAACGGACCTTGCCACTTAAACAGCTCTTTGAAATCATTTGGAGGTTCAAGGACTTGGGGGTGAAAACGGTGGTTCTCACAGGGGGAGAACCGCTACTGGTGCCGAGTATTGGCGAAGTCATGCGTATTCTGCATGAAGCTAATATGAGCATTGCGCTCTCTACCAACACATCCTATTTTGCACGGTTTGAAGGAGAAATCGGCAAGTACGTGACTTCGCTCAACATTCCATTGGATGGATCTACGAGCGAGATTCACGCAAGATCTCGTGCGGATAGGAAAACGTTTTTCTCTTGTCTGGAAGTGCTTCGGCACTATAAAACGAGGCCAAGCGAAAAGCCAAGGTTGTTGCGAGTGGGAACAGTCTACTCAAAAGCAACCGTTGGTGATTTCCTAGCCATCGCCGATCTGCTACAGCCGTTTATGGAGGTCATTAACACCTGGAAGATTTACGAGTTGATTGATTACGAATTCCAGCAGGAGCTTCGTCAACCAATCCTTCACAAGACCTCTGCTTTTGAGACAGAAATGGCCGAACTGCTTCAAAAGTCCTTCTTCGGTTCCAAAATCATGATTGCACCCGCTTCCACAAGGGATAAGGCGTATTTCATGGTGAATCCTAAGGGTTTAGTGGTCATCCCCACCAACCTTGATGGAGTTACCCACGAAGTTGTCGTGGGAGACATCCTCAAGGATTCGATGGATGAGCTGATTGCGCGGTGGTTGGAAAAAATCAATGCGGAAAACTACCACGAAAACCATGATCAGCATTATCGCAAGACAACCTTTTTTCACCGAAAGGATTCTCCTGGATGAGTATCAAAAACGAACAGACCACGAATCTACATCGTTTTCCCCCTTTCCTAAAAAGAAAAGGCGAAGGTGAATAAGCTACTACTTGTTCTTGGAGTTTCAGGTGTTGGCAAGAGTTCTATCATCAAAGAGCTGCTTGTGTTGGATAGTAGATTTATCTACATCGTTCCATTTACAACCAGGCCCTCACGAGGAAAAGAAGACACCAAGATCTCCATAAGTGATGAGGTAATGGATGATTTGTGGTCTCGTGGAGAGCTCCTGTCTGTCAACGAAATTTACGGGATTCGTTGTGGCACACCTCGTTCTTTAATTACAAAAGTATTAGAAGAGGGAAATGTCCCCGTACTTGACTGGCCGCTTGCTTGTCTGGAAGTGATGACGACAGCATTTCCAAATCACCTCTACGTCGTCTCTGTTTTGCCCCCTTCGATAGAAATCCTGGAGCAAAGATTGATGATTGATGGCAGAAATAACCATGAGGGTAGGTCACGCAATACCCACAGAGAATTGGCGAATTATAAGTCTTCTGAATTCAAAAGGTTGTGTGATTTAGAGATTGTTTCAGAGGAAAACAAGCTTTCTGAAATTGCCCAGTCGATATATGCTGGTTACTTGTCCAGCCTTTAAAACAAGTATGCCCTGCTATTGCTAGCAGGGATTTTTTCTTGATTATTTTTTTCGCAGGAGTATCATCGTATGTACAGAGATGTTTCCATACTCCATCCAAAGCTGCGAGGGATGGCACGATTTTGTCAGAACGATGTTGCGAGCGATTTCTGGTGCCCACGGGCGTCGGAAAAAAGGCTCTCTCCTCCGCTCAAAAATAGCGTCTTGACTCTTCGTATCGTGGCCGTGCCTTGCAGCTTTGGATGGGGTATTTTATGGATGTAGGTTGCATCTAATTCGTATTTCATTAGTACATTTTTTCTGTGCATAACATCGGTATATCCTCCATTTGACAGCCTTTCTAAAATGAGTTTTATGCTCAGTTTAGCTAAATTCTAGCAATCCTTGACAATCCCCAGTCCTTCCACTTGACATAAATCATTCAAATTGTTAGAATTCGCGCAGAATTGAGAAAAGTTCGAGTCAATCTATCACCCCGTTTGTCGCTGAATTGTCCACCGGGTGCAGACATAAGAAGGAATCTAATCCCCCTCCATGTCGCACCAGCGCACAAACTCATTGTTTTAACTTCACGCCGCAAAACGGGTGAAATTTTTGTTTCTATGCCTAATTACCGACGCAGTTACGTTACAGAGCCAGCTCGGAAGTATTTTCCAGGGGCCGTGAAAGACGCGATGGAGTTGCCAGACCTTATTGAGGTCCAACTTCGCTCATACCGATGGTTTTTTGAGGAAGGTCTCAAAGAGCTTTTCCACGAGGTTTCGCCGATTAAAGATTTTATCGGACGCGATTTAGAATTGTCATTTGAGGAATATTTCCTCGACGAACCAAAGTTTGACGAAAAAACATCGCGTGAAAAAAACGTGACATACGAAGCACCTCTTCGCGTGAAAACACGTCTCGTGAATAAACGCACAAGCGTCACAAAGGAGCAGGAAATTTATCTTGGTGACCTTCCGATCATGACGCCTCGCGGAACGTTTATCATCAACGGCATCGAGCGGGTCATTGTCGCACAGCTCGTACGTTCAGCGGGAGCGTTTTTCACCGGAGAAGTTTATCGTGGTCGTCGCTACTACGGAGCAAAAATTATTCCGAACCGTGGCGCATGGTTGGAATTTGAAACGGATCCAAAAAATGTTATTTGGGTGAAGATCGATCGTAAGCGTAAAGTGGCCGTTACATCCCTCATGCGTGCATTTGGATATCACACCGACGAGGAAATTCTTGCGTTGTTTAAAGATGTTGATACGCATCCAACCAACCACTACATCGAAGCGACCATTGCAAAAGATGCGGCAAAAAACGAGGAGGAAGGTCTCACGGAAGTTTACAAACGTATTCGTCCAGGCGATCTCGCAACTCCTGACAACGCACGTGGACTTATCCACTCGATGTTTTTCAACTTCGATCGTTATGATCTTGGAAAAGTTGGACGCTATAAATTCAACTTACGTTTCAATTTAGATACAACGGACGAACATGTTGCTCCAGAAGAAAATCGCATTATTACAAAAGAAGATCTCGTTCACATTATTAAGGAGGTCATTCGTCTCAACATTACCCAAGAAGAACCAGATGACGTTGATCACCTCGGAAACCGACGTGTGCGCGCGGTTGGCGAACTGATTCAGGGTCGTTTCCGCGTTGGTCTTGCTCGCATGGAGCGCATCATTAAAGATCGTATGTCGACGCTCGACATGGAAACGTTGTCTCCAGGTCGTCTCATTAACGCACGTCCCGTGATTGGTGCGGTGCGTGAGTTTTTCATGTCGTCTCAGCTTTCTCAGTTCATGGATCAGACCAACCCGCTTTCAGAGCTCGAGCACAAACGTCGTCTTTCCGCGATGGGTCCAGGTGGGCTTTCTCGCGAACGCGCTGGGTTTGAAGTACGCGACGTGCATCCAACGCACTATGGTCGTATCTGTCCAATCGCCACCCCAGAAGGACCAAACATCGGTCTCGTGGCCCATCTTTCTTCTTACGCAGTTATCAACGACTACGGGTTTATTGAAACGCCGTATCGAAAGGTCATCAAGGAGATGAAAGACGGAAAGGAACGAGCACGCGTGACAGATGAAATTGTATATATTAACGCCTTCAAAGAAGAGCGTTCGGTTACGATTCCAGCAACGGTGAAAGTCGATGAAGAAGGATACTTGGTAGATGATATGGTTGGTGGTCGAAAATTTGGTGAGCCAAAAGTGGTGACCCAAAATGAAGTAGATTATATGGATGTGTCGAGCCGACAAATCGTTTCGATCGGCACCGCGCTCATTCCATTTTTGGAGCATGACGACGCCACGCGCGCGCTCATGGGAACGAACATGCAACGTCAGGCGGTGCCAACGATTAAACCAGACGCACCAATTGTCGGAACTGGTATTGAATATCGTGCCGCAAAAGATTCTGGACATGTGATTGTTGCCGAGCAAGATGGAGTGATTTCGAAAATCGATGGCGGGATGATTCACGTGACAGACAAACAAAATAACGTCTTCCAATACGAGCTGAAAAAGTTTTTACGTTCAAACAATTCGACCTGTATCAACCAGCGTCCTGTGGTCATGCCTGGCGATCAGGTTAAACGTGGTGGAGTTATCGCTGACTCGTCTGCGGTCGATAAAGGAGAAATGGCGCTCGGTCAAAACGTACTCGTCGCGTTTATGAGCTGGGACGGCTATAACTTTGAAGATGCCGTTATTATGAGCGAACGGTTGGTTCATGATGATCGCTATACTTCGGTGCATATTGAAAACTACATGATCGATGTTCGTGATACAAAACTTGGTCCGGAAATTGTCACCTCAGACATTCCAAACGTTTCGGAAGACAAGTTGAAGAACCTCGATTCTGAAGGGATCATTCGCATTGGAGCAGAGGTAAAATCTGGTGATATTCTCGTTGGAAAGATTACGCCGAAAGGAGAAACGGAATTGTCTGCCGAAGAAAAATTGCTTCGTGCTATTTTCGGAGAAAAGGCACGTGATGTACGTGATTCTTCGTTGTATCTCGAACATGGTGAGCATGGAAAAGTCGTGGATATTAAAATGTTTTCACGTGAAGCGGGTGACAAACTTAATCCAGGCGTGATTAAACAAATTCAAGTTTCGGTTGCAGACATGCGCAAGATTCAGGTTGGTGACAAGGTTGCCGGACGCCATGGAAACAAAGGTGTTATTTCCAAACTCGTGCCAGTCGAAGATATGCCGTTTTTGGAAGACGGAACACCAGCCGACGTGATTCTCACTCCTCTTGGTGTGGTATCACGTATGAACCTTGGTCAGATTTTGGAAGTTCACCTTGGACTTGCGGCAAATGCTCTTGGGTATCGCGCGGCGACTCCTGTCTTGAATGGAGTAAAAGAATCTCAGATTCATGGAGAGCTCGAACGTGCTGGATTCAACAAGAGTGCACAGTCGACATTGTTCGATGGTCGTACCGGAGAAAAGTTTGGCCACCAGATTACCGTTGGATACATGTACGTGCTCAAACTTTCACACATGGTTGAAGACAAAATTCACCAACGTTCAATCGGTCCGTACTCGCTCATCACCCAGCAACCGCTTGGTGGACGTGCACAGTTTGGAGGACAGCGTTTTGGAGAAATGGAAGTATGGGCACTCGAAGCGTACGGTGCCGCGCACATGTTGCAGGAAATCCTTACGATCAAATCTGATGATATCGTCGGGCGTTCAAAAGCGTATGAATCCATTATCAAAGGCGAACCGATTCGCAAAGTAAACATTCCAGAATCATTTAATGTGCTCATCCGTGAGTTGAAGGGTCTGTGTCTCGATGTCGAACTCATGAAGGATGGTAAAAAGGTCGAGTTGTCAGGAGAGAAGAAGATTAAATAATCATATGTTTCAAAAACAAGATTCACTCAAAATCAATGACTTCGATGCGATTCGCATGCGCATCGCGAGTCCAGACGTGATTCGTTCTTGGAGTCATGGCGAAGTTGAAAAGCCAGAAACGATTAACTATCGTACACAGAAACCAGAAAAAGGCGGATTGTTTGCCGAAGAAATTTTTGGACCGTCGAAAGACTGGGAGTGTTACTGTGGAAAATATAAAAAGATTCGTTTCAAGGGAATTGTGTGTGATAAGTGTGGGGTAGAAGTCACTCATTCTAACGTTCGTCGCGAGCGCATGGGACACATCGAACTCGCCGCACCGGTTTCGCACATCTGGTTTTTGCGTGGCGTGCCTTCGAAAATCGGTACGGTCCTCGACCTCTCTGTGCAGTCATTGGAAAAAGTTATTTACTTTGCGTCGTTCATTGTGACGGATGTAAACGAAGAGGCAAAAACCGTGACACAAGAACAGGTGAAGCAAGAATACAAGTCGAAACAAAAAATGATCGAAGGGGAATTCAAGCGCGATGTCGATCGTTTGGCGCAAAAGTTTGGAGAGGATGAGAAGAAGATCAAGACCGAGATGAAGCATCTTGAAGAAATTCGCGATCGCAAAGTTGCCGAACTCGAGGAGGATTTTGATTCAGTTGAAAAAGAACTCAAGGAGTTGAAACCGCTCAAGATTATTTCTGAGGAAACGTTTCACGACTGGTCGCTCAAATACGGTCATATTTTTGAGGCGGGAATTGGAGCAGACGCGGTGCAAGAAATGCTTCGTCGCACAAATGTTGCAGCAACGATGGCAAGCATCGAAGAAGAAATGGACGGCGCACCAGCGGCAAAACGTGATCGTTTAACACGTCGCTTAAAATTGCTTAAATCTCTTCACATCAACAAGTTGGAACCATGGTGGATGATGCTTGATGTGATTCCAGTGATCCCCCCAGATTTGCGTCCAATGGTTGCGCTCGACGGAGGACGTTTTGCAACGTCGGATTTGAACGACCTGTACCGACGTGTGATTAACCGAAACAATCGTCTGAAGCGTCTCAAGGAATTGAACGCACCAGAGGTCATTTCGCGCAACGAAAAACGCATGTTGCAAGAGGCGGTTGACGCGCTTATCGATAACAGCGCACGTTCGTCCAAAACCGTTATCGCTGCGACAGGAAAAAAGCGTCAGTTAAAATCTCTCGCCGATCAGCTCAAAGGAAAGCAAGGTCGTTTCCGTCAAAACTTGCTTGGAAAACGTATCGACTATTCTGGTCGTTCGGTTATTGTTGTTGGTCCGTCCCTTCGACTCGACCAGTGTGGAATTCCAAAAAAGATGGCACTCGAATTGTTCCGTCCGTTTGTGATTGCGAAGCTTATCGAACGTGAGTATGTTCATAATATTCGTTCCGCGAATCGATTCATCGAAACAGATCGAACGGAGGTATGGGATATTTTGGAAGAAATCACCAAAGATGCATTCGTGTTGTTGAACCGCGCTCCAACGCTTCACCGTCTTGGTATTCAAGCGTTCCGTCCAATTTTGATTGAAGGAAAGGCGATTCAAATTCACCCACTTGTGTGTGAAGCGTATAACGCGGACTTCGACGGAGACCAGATGGCGGTGCATGTTCCGTTGACAGAAGAAGCCAAACGCGAAGCGGGCGAGCTGATGCTTGCAACGAAAAATTTGCTGAAACCTGCGCATGGTGGTCCGGTCGCAACTCCAGGAAAAGATATTGCCTGGGGAATTTTCTCGATTACTCTCACCAACAATGAAGCAGATGAAAAGAAAATGAAAGTATTCGCAACAGAAACAGATGCATTGTATGCACAACAGGTTGGGCAAATCGGCATGCGTGATTGGGTGAAAGTGCGTCTCGATGATGGCGAAATTATCAATACAACTCCTGGTCGTTTGATTACGAACGCTCTCTTCCCAGACGAAGTTCCGTTCATGAACCAAACGATGGGAAAGAAAGAGCTTTCAAACATCGTAAAGTTCACGCTCGAAAAGCACGGTTCAGAATTCACGGCATTGTTCCTCGATCGTTTGAAAGTCGCTGGATTCAAACATGCGACGGCGACAGGTTATTCCTGGGGTATGGCGAACTTGCCAGAGATTCCAGAAAAAGGCCCTCTCGTTGCCGAAGGAAGTGCACGTGTGCTTGAAGTTGAAAATTATTTTGGCCAAGGATTGCTCACGGCAAGTGAACGTCACGAAGCAATCGTTAAAATTTGGAATGAGATTAAAGATCGTGTTGCAGAACATGCGAAGAAATCTCTTCCAAAAGATAATCCAGCGTACACCATGATCGAATCTGGTGCGCGTGGATCATGGGGCCAGATGACACAGATGATCGGGATGAAAGGGCTTGTAGCAAACCCATCTGGAGAAATTATTGAGCTTCCCGTGAAATCCTCTTTTAAAGATGGCTACGACGTGCTTGAGTTTTTTATCTCCTCGCACGGAACACGCAAAGGTCTCACAGACACGGCGCTTCGTACGGCAAACGCTGGATATCTCACACGACGTCTTGTTGACGTTTCACAAGATGTGATTGTGAGGGAAGAAGACTGTGGGGATGCCGTAGGGGTGTTGCTCACCAAAGAGGAGTCAGATGAAATTGGAGAGGCATTGCTTATTCGTATTCTCGGTCGCGTTGCGTTGTCTGAAATAAAGAAACCAGGTGGACGCAAGGTGCTTGTGGAAGCAGGAGAATTGATTACCGAACAACATATTCGTGAAATTGAAGAGGGAAAAGAAGATTTGCAAGAAGCACATGTGCGTTCGGTGATGACCTGTCGATTGTATCGTGGAGTGTGTCAGAAGTGTTACGGATATGACCTCGCCTACAACAAGCTTGTGAAACCAGGAACGTCCGTTGGGATCATGGCTGCCCAGTCGATTGGAGAACCAGGAACACAGCTCACCATGCGTACGTTTCACACAGGTGGTGTTGCAGGAAAAGATATTACGCAAGGTCTTCCACGTGTCGAAGAATTATTCGAAGCACGTCCTCCAAAACAAAAAGCGATCATGTCTGAAGTTGCGGGAAAGGTGAAGGTGGAAACGATCGCCCGCGAAATAGTTCAGGCAGTGACAGGAAAGCAAATTGTTGACATGCGTCCAGGACAAAAGTCTGTGAAGATTGAACATGACTCCACAGATGAACAAAATTATATCGTTGGTAAAGACGCCGTGCTTGCGGTGAAAGATGGCGGAAAGGTAAAAATTGGCCAGATTCTCGGGACCAAGAAAAATGGCGACGAGGTTGTGAGCGAATATGATGGAGTGGTCGTCATAAAAAAGGTTGGACTTGTGACGGTTATTTACGCCACACCAAAAATTCGCGAGTACATTATTCCACCAGGTTACACCCTGTACGTGAAAGATGGCGACGAAGTCACTTCTGGTGACGCACTTACCGACGGAAACCTCGACTTGCAGCTTTTGTACAAGCACAAAGGAAAAGGTGCGGTGCAAAAGTACCTGTCAAAAGAAATTCAGTTCATCTACGCATCTCAGGGACAAAAAGTAAACAATAAGCACATCGAAATTATCATCAAACAAATGTTCTCGCGCGTGCGCGTGAGTGATCCAGGAGACACCGACTTGTTACCAGGGGAAATTGTTGAAAAGGCAACATACATGGAAGCGAATGAAGATGAAGAGGTGGTGAAAAAAGCAGAGGCCGAAGAACTATTCCTCGGTATCACCAAAATCTCTCTCTCAACCGACTCCTGGTTGTCCGCTGCGTCTTTTCAAGAAACCGCCCGCGTTCTCATCAACGCCGCGGTAACAGGAAAGGTCGATAAACTCATCGGTCTTAAAGAAAACGTGATCATCGGAAGACTGATCCCAGCCGGAACCGGCTTCGGAGTCGATCACAAGGCTCTGGCCAGCCAAGCGCTCGCTGTGGCAGAGGCAGAATAGTCTCAGTCAGAGTCACAAAACAGTCCGATGTGAAGTTGAACCGTACCCCAAAAAGTGGACACGACAGTGTCCGTTTTTTGGGGTACGGTTCACATACGGCGACACAGTTACCGAATTAGTATCTACACGGAGAGCTACGGTAACCTTTAATAGTATCTACAACGTTACTATTGAAAAATATCAGCGAATTTGGTAAAGTCACCGTAATATGGATCAATCGATTTCTTGCGGTCTTCCCGTCACCATTTTTCGCGAAGGAGTGGCATTTGTTGCATACTCCCCAGCATTAGATTTATCTTCATGCGGGTCATCAGAACAAGACGCCAAGAGAATGTTTGGCGAAGCGGTACAGATTTTTTTTGAAGAGTTGATGGAAACGAATAGTATAGATGCAGTCCTCAAAGATCTGGGATGGACGAAGGCAAAAGGGCAATTCAGTCCTCCAGAAGTCGTTGAGCAGGCTGTTGTGAATGTGATGGTGCCATGTACGGCTTAAAATATTATGGGAGATTTGGGCGCGGTTGATTGGCGAATTTTTGAAAAATTTTTGATTGAACACGGGTGCTCATTCAGACGAATGAAGGGCGACCATCGTATTTACATCAAGGCCGGTTTGAAACGACCCCTTGTTGTCCCTCAGTACGACCCACTACCGCCGTTTATCATTTTGAATAATTTACGGATACTTGGTGTGACGAAAAATAGATCTGTTGCTGTATAAGATCCTTGATCCAAAATGGCAGATTTCAGACAAAGTCGACGGTAAAATATTTTTTGTTTAGCCTAAGCTAAGCCAAAAATATTTTACCGAGAGTTTGGCGAAATATGACGTTTTTGGCTGGAGCTTATACAGCAACAGGTCTAATGAGCTCCTTTTGTTTCTCGGACGGTCAGGCTAAGTGGCTCCCGATAGAATTTAGCGGGAGCGTATTTTTTTGATTTTTTTCCTCGTCAGTGATATCGTTCGCACCACCCTGAGGAGCTTGTATGACTGGAACAGAACTGATCAGTGCCGCTCGAGAATTTGCGTTTTCGCGACATGAGGGGTTGGTTCGGCCAAACCGTGCTTGCCAGCCATACTCGGTGCATTTGACTGAAGTTGCAGAGCTCATCGAGCAGTCAGGAGGAAGTGCGGAGGAGATTGCTGCCGGGTATTTGCACGATGTGCTCGAAGACACTTTGACAACGCTTGGCGAGATCGGAGCGTACTTCGGAACCGAAGTTGCACGTCTGGTAGATGGTCTGACAGATCCTCCCGAGTGGAAAGGGACCCCGACACTCAAGCGCAAGCTCCGTCAGGCGGAACGCTTGTCATTTGAATGCGACGGCGTCAAGCGTTGCAAACACGCGGACAGCACTTCAAACGTCCGCTCCTGCGTCACCGATCCACCCACGGGTTGGACGCGACAAAAATTCTCCGACTATTTGCTCGGAGCCAAAGTCGTCGCAGACGCATGCAGCAGCGTGAGTCCGTATCTCGTTGAACAGTTCAACCAAGCATACACGAAAGCTATCCACGCCCTCGACATCCACTACCCACCGGAGTAATTCTGGTGGGATTTTTTGATAAAAAACGGAGGCGAATCCCTCTTTACATCGTCTTCAAAAAGTGGTCTGATAGAGACATATGATGGTTCGTGATGTCATGCGTGAAGGGATAGTGACGCTGTTGACCTCGACCACTTGGCGTGAGGCTGCTGGGTTTTTGCTGGAGAATCATCTGTCCGCGGTGCCAGTTGTTGATGGGGCGGGGGTGCTTGTTGGTATTCTTTCAGAAAAAGATCTGTTTCGTGGTCTGTATCCATCCTATAAACATTGGATTACACACCCAGAGTCTTACACCGACTTCAATGACATTGAACAATCCGCAACAGATGTCGCGGACCGAGCAATCGAATTGCTCATGGAAAAGCGTGTTCTTACTACAACGCCTGATACTCTTGTTTTGAAGATAGGAGCACTCATGGTCGCAAGTGGAATTCACCAAGTTCCTGTTCTTGAAGAAAATAAACTCGTTGGGATGGTCAGTCGTGGAGAGATATACCGAGCGATTCTACAGAAATATTTTAGCCTGGGTTAAACAACGATGACTCGACAAGAGGATTCGATTTGGTATTATATAGATATATGACTGTAAAAATACTTGAACAAAGGGTCACAAAATTAGAACAAATGATTGGTTTGCATCAACACGTGGTATCTAACCGCTCAAAGCGAACGTCTCGTGATGTATGGTCTGAGACCGCAGGAAAGATTTCGAAACAACGAGCATTTGTTCTTTTGCGTGCAATAGAACGTTCACGGGGTTCTTGGAAGTCAGTATGACGCGCGTTCTCGTTGATACAAATATTTTAATCTTGCACATTGCGGCAATGCCAGCATTTTCGTTTATTCCTGGTTCCGTTGCCATTTCTGCTTTATCGGTTTTTGAGGCATTACGATATCCTGGTTTATCAAAAGATGAGGAGGCCCTTCTTTTATTGTTAATACGATCTTGTGATGTGATTCCGATTACAGAAGTAATTGCAGATCGAGCTGCAAAGATTGCACGAACAAAACGTGGTCGGGTTGTTGATTTATTAATTGCGGGAACAGCCATTGAATGCGGTTTTCCATTAGTCACTAGAAATACGAAGGATTTTAAAGGAATCCGCGGTCTTGAACTTCGGTCAGAGGTGTAATCTATGTGGTGGTAGTATGGCGCGGCATTCTCATTGGCACAACATTCAACTGAAAAAAGGAAAGGCAGATGCGAGACGCGCAGGGGTGTTTTCGAAATTGGTGAAGAATATTACCCTGGCGGCTCGGGAGGGTGGAGATGTCGCGTTTAATTTTAAGCTCCGCATGGCAGTGGATGCAGCAAAAGGAGCGTCGGTACCAAAAGAGAATATTGACCGAGCGATTGCGCGGGGATCAGGAACCGGAGAAGATGGTGTGATCGAGGAGGTTGTGTATGAGGGTTTCGCGCCTGGTGGTGTTGCAATGCTTGTCGTATGCCTGACGGACAATCGTAATCGTTCTGTTGCAGAGGTGAAAACAGCTGCGACGAAGAATGGCGGGGTGATTGGAGTGAGCGGATCTGTGATGTGGATGTTTGAGAAGAAGGGGATTGTTCGTTCAGCGTCTGTCGATGAGATGGCGCTCATCGAGGCTGGCGCAGAGGATATCATGCAGACCATTGATGGGATGTTTGAGGCCGTGTGTGACGTGAAAGATTTGCAAAAGGTTGCGGCAGCGGCGGGTAAGATCGACGGGGCACAGATTGCCTACATTGCGAAAACAACGACGGATATTGACGTAGCGAAGAGTGTAGAGCTTCAGACATTTTTGGAAATCATGGAAGATTTGGATGACGTCGACGCGGTTTATACGAATGAAGTGTAAAAAGTAAAATGTAAAAAGTAAGGAATTCCTCACCGTATGCGTGAATTGTTTATTCTCGGAATTGATCCAGGCTATGGTCGAATGGGGTTCGGGTGTATTCATGTTGCAGGGAAGGAAATGCAAGCGGTCGATTTTGGTGTGATGACAACAACCCCAGGAGATGCACCGGAAGATCGTTTATTGCATCTTGCGCATGATCTGAATGAAATTTTGAAACATGTAAAACCAGATTTGGTTGCCGTAGAAAAACTTTTTTTTGCAAATAATTCTACGACAGCCATACGTGTTGCAGAAGCACGTGGAGTCGTTTTGCTTCTCGCTGCTCAAGCAGGAGTTCCCGTTGTTGAAGTTGGTCCTGCACAGGTAAAAAAAGCAATCACTGGCGCAGGAGATGCTGGAAAAGCAGCGATGCAAAAAATGGTCGCAAAGCTTTTGAATCTGCCTCGCGCTCCAAAACCTGATGATGCAGCAGATGCACTCGCGATTGCGATTACGGCGTCTACGATGCGTTGGTAGTATGATACTATTTATTCATGTTAATTAAATGATGGTAATCTATGTTTGCTAAAAAATCCTTTTTTACCCTTTTGTGTCTTTTTACGCTTGTTGGAATTGGTTGTTCATCGTCTGATACAGAAATCACGGATGTAAAACCAACGTCAACTTCTACATCTTCTCAACCATGTGGTGATGGAGTGTGTGATGCTGCAGAACTCGCAGATGCGACGTTGTGTCCGGCGGATTGCACAGGCACCTCAACGACAGATGAAACGACGACAACAACGACGACATCTACGGACGAATTTAGCTTTATTGCTGACGATGGGATTCGGCTGGAAAATGCTTCGAATTCAGGTGTGAAATTTAATTCTGATGGAGCGATTTCCATGCTATTTCAATCGCGTGCCAACGAGTCGCGTGGGAGAAACGACGTTGCAACAGCATCCATCTCGTCAGACTGGCTCGATTTTACCGTGACAGATACTGGAGTGAACCCAGCAGAGTTTCGCGCGATAAAATTGGCTGATGGAACGTGCCGTGCGTATGGATTGGATGCAACAAAGAGCGGCGTGCTTCCAGGTTCAACTGGGCTTAAAAGTAAGAGTTCTAAAGACTGTATAACATTTACAGATGACCCTGGAGTTCGCTATGAACTTGTAGAATCAGATAATGGAAGCATGGGAGTTTATGACTTCTTCCTTGATTCTAAAGGTGGGGTTGTGATGATGTATCTGGGTGATTTGAAAGGCTCGAATAATGTGCGACGAGCATATTCTGAAGATGGTGGATGGACATTTGTGTTCACTGACGATAATCCACTTGGAGATTTGAATGCAGGTGGTGGAGCGAAAAGTTTTGTGGATGATAAAGTTTTGGTGCTAGAGGATGGTCGAGTGCTCATGGTGGCAATGCAGTCTGGAAAAGTGTACACACTTGTGAGTTCTGATGATGGAGTTTCTTGGACAAAACAATCTGACGTTTTGTTGCCAGCAGAATTTTCAGGGGAAAATCTGACAGGACTGTATGATCCACAAATTATTGAGTTGACGGATGGTCGCTTCCGCATCTACGTTACAGGTGGAGTAGGAGCTCCTGCAGCATCAGACGCAGATAGTATTCAAAACTTGTATAGTGCAACAACTGCTGAATAAAATAAAACAGTCCGACGAGAAGTCGGACTGTTTTATTTTTATGCTTGTCCTGCTTTGAAGCAGGCGAGGCATTTGACCGGACGGTCACCGCGTGGCTGGAATGGAACTTGGCAGTTGGCGCCACAGTCCGCACACACCGCGTCAAACATTTGACGTGGAGCGTCCATGCGATCACGCTTTTGGCGTGCGCAGTCGCGGCAACGAGTTGGTTGGTTAGCCCAGCCTTTTTCGGAAAAGAACGCTTGGTCGCGTTCGGAAAAGACGAATTCTTTTCCGCAATCGCGACAGACGAGATTGATGTCTGGCATACGTTGCTTATCTCATACGCGCGTAAAGCAACGTATGAATCTTTGTTAATCCAGGGTCAAAGACCCATAGGAAGAACGCGATTTACATCGTGAGCTTCCAGAGGCTTTCAACGCGAGAAATAATATCATCTTTAGTAGTAATTGTCAATGCCTTGCTACATGCCTCCCAACACGCTTTCCTACATGGCTTGCCATGCACCTCACATGGTGCATGGAGCGGGTAGCGGGGGTCGAACCCGCTTCATCAGTTTGGAAAACTGAGATAATAACCGTTATACGATACCCGCATGCGACAAAAGACTATCCTATTTTTCGTTTCTTGGCAAATGCAGAATATCCACCGTAACCAACGATGATTCCGATGATTCCCCAAGTGATCCAGCCAAGAGAAAGTGACGCAGCCACTTTTGAATCAGATGGATAGGTTTCACCTTTTGGTGGAGGGAACCCAGTTCCTGGTACAGCGTCGATCTGATTCTCTGCTCCATCTGCCAGTCCCATAACCACACGCCAATGTGGAGTGAGTGACTCTGGTGCTTCTGAAAAAGGAATGTGCATCGTGATTGTGTTTCCGTCGATTTCATAGCTCGACATCGTCTCTTTATTTACTGCCCAAAACTGTGGATCTGGATTATACCAGCGGTAGTCAACATACCATGGGTGTTCTGATGTTGTTTGCAGACTAAACTCTGCATCGGTCCCAATACGAAATCCGTCGCGGTCGTTATTCGATTTGTCACCATCGGTATCCAACAACACAAATAACTGCGCACTGATCGATGATTTTTCTGGGACAATTCCACCGAGTGTCACAATGACATCCCACGTACTTGTCTCAGAATTTTTTTGGATCACCGCGCGCTCAATATCTCCCCACGGTTGTTTCATGGATGACGTTGTTCCAAACCGGTTGACCACATCCCCAAGCGGATCCTCAACACGACCTTCTCCTTCCGCCATAGAAAATGCCTCACGATTTTCGGTTGATGCTTCGGTTGAAAGTTGTTCTTCCGTATATCCAATCTCAACAAGATACTCATCTGTCCCAGCGGCGGGAGAAAATGTTCTAGCGATAAGAGTATGCGGCGAAAGAAAGCCGATAGTTAGTACAAGCAGATGAGTGAGGAAACGTTTGTTCATGATCGCGAGCTTACAGGAAGAAAATGATCGTGACAAGGCACACTAGGGAGATATGGAAATGATACGCTCGTTTTCGTTTGTTGATGTAAATGTGATTGTGTAAGTTGGTTTCCAGTCAATCCCATCGACCATATCTGGCCATTCGACGAGCATAATCGTGTCGGTTTGCCCCATGTACTCTTCAAGCCCAAGTGCTGCAATTTCTGCGACTGTTTTGAGTCGATACAGATCTAGGTGCACGACTTTCTTGCCAACACCTGGTGTTGGCAGTTTTGGTAGATGGTAAATGTTCATAATGGCGAATGTGGGGCTTGTGACATGTTCTTTGACACCAAGTGCTTCACAGACACCTTGTACAAATGTTGTTTTGCCAGATCCAAGTTCACCTTGGAGCATAATACATTCACCACCGCTGAGGGTTGTGGCAAAATCAGCAGCAATTTTTTTTGTCTGTTCCGTTGAAGATGAAAAATAATTCATACCTGTTTATTTCGCAAGCTTCCAATTTGGGTTTGCAACCAACGTGAGTGGATCTACAAAGTCGTTTCGAAGCGCATGAAAATACCCGGCCGCCGCGATCATAGCCGCATTGTCGCCAGTGAGAGAAAGGTCAGGAACAAGAAGAGTCAAATCTTTTTGAAGCGCATGTGCAAGTGATTCACGCAATGACTTATTTGCAGCCACTCCGCCAGCAAGGATGACAGATTTTGGATGAAATTTTTCGACGGCGCGGATTGTTTTTGTAACAAGCGTCTCAACAACTGCTGCTTGGAAAGAGGCGCAGATGTCTGTTATTCCATCTTCCTTAAGCCTTAAGCCTAAGGCCGTCGAACGGCCTGCAGCCGCTCGGCCTTTCACGTAGACAGCAACCGCCGTCTTCAGTCCAGAAAAACTAAAATCGAAATTTCCACTTTCGATCATCGGTCGCGGAAACGCGATCGCTTCCGGGTTTCCCGTCAGCGCCATTTTCGAGACAGCTGGTCCACCCGGATATCCAAGTCCTAACAACTTTGCCACTTTATCAAACGCTTCTCCAGCTGCATCATCCCGCGTTGCACCAATTCGTTCGTACTGGCCATGATCTGTCATCAGAATCAGTTCCGTGTGGCCACCGGAAACGAGAAGAGCAAGAGCAGGAAACTCAAGTTTTTCGGACCCTTCTTGTAACAGTACAGAATACAAATGTCCTTCCAAATGATTCACCGCCACAAGCGGTTTCTTCCAAACCCATGCAAGCGACTTTGCGAGCTCCACTCCAACGCGCAAAGCCGGCACCAAACCTGGCCCGGCGGTGACAGCGATCGCATCAATCTCTGAACCATCCCGCGCAATTCCCGATTCAATCAGTAATGGAAAAATCACATCCACATGCTCCCGCGCCGCAACCTCGGGCACGACCCCTCCATACTTCGCATGCAAAGCCGCCTGTGAAGCTACGAGGTTTGTGAGAACATTTAGGCCATAAGGCTTAAGGCGTAAGGCCTGGAGGAATTTCCTCCCGGCCTCCCGGCCTTCCACAACAGCGATCGCCGTTTCATCACAGCTCGATTCAATTCCTAGTATTCTCATATCGAGCTTACCCTACGTGAAAACCTAATCTGAATCAACCCTTCGGCGAAGCTGCTTCTGACGCTTATCTTTTGTTTTCGAATCAAGCTCCCGTGCACGTACCCCTTTACTCTTTTTCGTATCGATCCGTTCTTCCTGAACCACAATCGCCTCGTTCACCATTGCGTGTAGTCTTTCAAAGCACGCCTTCTTGTTCGCAAGTTGCGTACGGTGCTCCGAGCAATCAAGCTTCACCTCGTCTTCTTTGTTCACTGCTAATTTTTCGCGTATTCGGTCTTTTTCCTCATCGGTAAACACTGTGGAATCTTTTACCTTCCATCGAAACACAGCTTTTGTTTCAAGTTTATTCACGTTTTGGCCGCCAGGTCCTCCTGATGCCGCAAACGTAATTTTAATCTCGCGTTCAGGAATTTGTCGGCCTCGTGAATTTAGTTCACTTCCCATCATATTTCCCGCGTCTATCATTCTACGCATATACTCTTGATTAATATTTGATTTCATGATATCACACGTCAGGAGGTTGTCATGGATGATGTGCGTGTCTGGTCAAAGGAAATGCGTTGCCACCTCGTATTCAGCCTACGTGATGGGGCACAACAGCGGCTCTCCCGTGAGCGCTTTCGAGGTCGTGATCTTCGACGAGCAGGAAACTTCTGTCGTTTTGAAACGTTGAACGACCTGTTTCAAGACGAAGAATTCATCGACAAACTCGCCTTTGAATGCATGGGAGTTTTGCAGGGTGTGGATCTCAAAAAATCCACGTCTGCCTTTTACATCGAGGTAGAATACTCTGGATTTGTTGGGTGGTCCTGTACAGACGATCTTGCCAATTACCAGCATCGTTTCGATACACTTGAACCGTATCAGGTGAATTTCACCTGTCATGGTTTGCGGGTTCGTCCTGAGTGCACACATGTTCTCGCGCCGAAAACAAAAATCATCACGGTCGCCTGTCAGTTCCAGAAATGGCCGAATGGAATTGGGGCAATTGTCCGCACTCTCTACCCAGGTCCAAGCATTGGTCCGTTGCGTCCAGATTCGAAGGATTTGTGGAGTTGCAATAATCTTGTTGATTTGAGCAAACGTGAACAAATCGTCTTTTTCGACCCACAACACCCAGGCGAACGTCTCGCCTCTTGAGCCGTGCACGGCTCATTTTTTATTTGGCAACAGGTCTACTTTCCACTAACATCCGAATAGCTTGTATTGATGACCTTAACGGTTGGTGATAAAATCACGATCGTCAAATCTACTCCTGTTTTACCTTAGAGTCATCGCGACTCTTTTTTTTGCGACGCTTCGCCACTGGCTTCTGAGCAGCGTACATTTCCTCGATGACCTCCTGGCCGACCTGCCAAACGAGTTCGGACTCGCGAGACAGGACGTTCTTGATTCCGTCCTGTCCGATTAGGTTTCCTTCGTAGAGTTTTTTGAGGTCGATTTCGGATGAGGAACGGTCTATCCCTGCGACGCGTTTGAATGCGTCGAGCGCCATGGTTGGGTCTCGTTGGTCGTAGAAGATCACTTTCGATGGCTTTTTTCCAGTTCGTTTGAACATGTCTTCCCAATAGTCTCGCGAAGAGATCGTTTCCTTTGCGAGCGCAAACCGTATACCAAGATTTCCAAGCGCCGTTTGCCGATCGAGTTTAGCATATTCGTCTAGCGTTGGGCGCATGGCGAGTGATTCTAGTGTAGAGAGGTGTTGTTGCGCCAAGAATCCTTGGTCCGGGATTGAAAAAATTCGTGGATTCGTAATTCCAGCTTCCGCGCAGAGCTGGGCATATACCATGCGTGCAGGTGTTGCGGCTTCCAATTCTTTTTGGTATCTCAGTTGCTCCTGTTTTTCCCATTCTGGAACGTACAGGGAAGAATAGGAAGAACTCTCTTTTTCCTTCGCGGCTTTCTCGTCGAATCTCGCAACAGATTCCTTTGCAACGATGTATTCGCGGAGCTGATTGGAGATGTTCTGAAAGTTCTGCGATCGCAGAAGCTCTTCGAATAGTTTGATTTCTGGGTTTGGGATCGGATCTCCCTCTGCTGTCGTTTCATACTGCGATCCTGTTTCTGGGTGAACTTGGGCGCGGGCCGGTAGGAACGTAATTCCGGCATCGAGCGGAAGAGTTCCTGTATTGTCGTCCTTGCGTAGCAGCCAATAATCGTTGAATTGTGAACTTTTATGCGTTTCATCTGGATCAAACTGGTCAGGAACTTCCAAGAGTTGGGTGCCGACATGGTATTCCTTTGCCACAAGCGCGGTTGGCCAGATCATAAACACTTCATTCCCATTTTCTCCACCGTAATTCCTGTCCGCGACCATCTCGAGTGCTGTATGGATCGATTTCATATCCGCGAAGTAAGACGAAATGGGAGCCACGTCGGACCGCGTGAGCTCAGATTCCAGCTTGCGGAGCGCCTCAGCCTTGTCTGGTTCGTGTTCTGGGGTGAGCTTCAGTCTCTTAAGAAGGTCGCCGACGGTCGCGCGGGTTATGCCATCTTCGAGAACACGGTCATAGACGGAGACGACAGAACCACTTTTGAGAATTTCGTCGAATCCGCGTTGGAATTCTCCAATCCCTCCGTAGTGGAACGACCCGCTGTCCCGAACCCCTTGGCGAGTGACATGCGTAAAAAAGCGCGGAGGGAGCTTGCGTAGAAGCTCAATGTATTGCTTGAGCGGCATGACGCTCAGACGCTCTGTGTCCAAGTCTCGCTCGATCTCTTCTGCAGTAAGCGGGATGGCCTGGTATTGGTCTTCCAGTTCTGCATACAACACCTCGGCGATCTTTGCGTGTGCCGCTTCGTAGTTCGTACGTCCTCGATCTCGGACATTTTTCATGAGCGCATAAATTTCCGGATGAGTTTCTTTGTACTCAGCCATGCGCTGTTCGATTTCTGTATTCTCGGTAAGATAGTTACGTCGAAGATGAACGAGTTCACGCGCGGTTTCATTCCGTTTCCTTTGGAGGTCCGTCCACTCACCATCCAGACCTTCTTTTTTTGAATGCCGATTCGCGTCCATGCGGTCTGGAAGTAGATCGGGATTGAGTCCGCGCATGGAATCGGGTTTTCGTGGAAGCATAGAATTGAAAAAAAGTCTCTAGAGAGTTAAATATCTATGCCACATTATTCTTATCAAAAATCCCTGCTTTGTACAATTCAACCATCACAAGAAATGCTGCGAGAATTGTGGGGCCGAGAATAAATCCGATCGGGCCGAATGTGTCGAGTCCTCCGAGCATCGAGACGAGGATGAGGAGGCTGTGCATGCGGGTTTTTCCTCCAACGATGTATGGTTTGAGGACATTATCGATCGTGGAGACGAGAACAAACGACCAGATAAGCAGGCCAAGCGCGGCGGTTGGGTGGCCGGAGAAAAACAGGTAGCCGACACACGGGAGCATAATGAGCGAAGTGCCGAGCATTGGAATTTGTGCGGCGATAATAACGAGTGCAGCCCAAAGCAGGGCGCCTGGGACACCGAAAATGGTGAGACCGATACCAGCGAGAATTCCTTGAACACAAGCGACGATGAGAGAGCCGAAAATAACACCTCGAATCGTATTGACCATACGCAGGGCGATTTCGTGATCAACTGAGTCCCGCAGTGGAGAGAGTACAAGCATTTCTTTGGCAATGCGTTCGCGATCGAGAAGGAAATAAAAGAGGGAGACAAAAAAGATGAAGGTGTTTAAGATAAATGTGGTTGTGCCGTGCAGAAATCCTCCAAGATTTGAAGTCGCCCATTGCGCGATGTTTCGCAAGACACCAACGACGTCAATAGCAAGAATCGCTTTTTGAACAAACTCTGGAAGTAACTGAAAGAGCGTTAATTCATCAATACGAAAACTTGCGATCCAGTCAGGGTTTGCAACCGTGGACGCGACAATTTCGAGCGCTTGGTCGACCATCACTGCCACAAGGGTCGCGAGAGGACCAAGGACAAGAAAAAGCATGAACGCAATCATGATAAATGCCGACAGATGCGGTCGTTTCACCACACGCTTTACTCGTTCTTCAAGAGGAGAAAGTACAACAGCTGCGATTGCCGCGGCAATCAGGGTAATGGCGTACGGAGCAATCACCTGCCAAAACAGCACCGTCGCCCCCGTGGCAAGCAATAGGAAAAACCAGCGTGCAATCTGTTCGTGTTGATTGAGGGTTCTAAGCATATGGAAGTAGTATAGCATGTCCATTGACCAGTCAGATATTTTCCTGTATCCTCATTTAACCGTGGTTCGGGGATGGTTCTCTGGTGGCTGTTGGCCCATTCGTCTCCAGGGCTGACTCTTGAATAATCCTCGAACCGCGGTCTTTTCAAGGAGAAAACGTGTTTCCTTTGCGTGCACAACATATACTTGCTCATTCGCTTTCGTATCACACTGAGCACTATCTGCCTATTGAACCTCATCGATGTTCAGCGCAAAGCCTCAATCGGATTCTCACAGCATTTCATCATGGCGGTACCTATGTTGGATCGCTGTTTGATGGTCAACAGGATTTGATCGATTCATCCGATGTTGGATTGAGCTATTTGCTTCAAGGTGCATTTTTGTGTGGATACGCTCGTCGCAATCTGCTTCCTCACGCGACAACACATTTCGTAAAAGACGATGTGTACCATAACTGTGGAGGGATCAAAAAATTTGTCCGTGGAATGGTTGGAATGAAGCCGTCAGATCTCGAACATTTGTTCGTACTCGCGCGCACATCAAACGAACCACTTTTCGAGCTTGCGATTGCTGGCTCGCTTGCAGAAGCTCACGTTGTCACGACTCTTCTTTGTGCAGACTACACTGTTTTGGAAAGTACAGTCGACGAAGATGTAAATTTCAGTGTCGACCTCATCGTTCCTTCCAAAGACTGGTCCATTGGCCATGTTCTGCAGATCAAAAGCGATCGTACTTTGAAAGGAGTGCTCATGTCGATTACTGATCGTGCCAAGATGCCAGGTTTAGTGCAAAACGCACAGCGGTTCAGCCGTGCGTACGAAGTCGAATATACTTCCGTCGTCGTGCAATCCGGAACCGCCCAAGGCTCGCTGTTTAATCATCAGGAGTACGACGACATTGCCAACACGAAACAGTTTTTCAAAATCTTTTCCAACGCCTAACAGCTCTTCTCTACGGCCCTGCGCCGTTTTTTTGTGCTATAATTTACATGATGAAAAAGTATCCCATCTTATGTCTATCCCAAAGTCAATTTTGTTTACAAGTTTTGGTGTCGCATTGACACTAGGTGTTATATTTCTTGTGAAAACAATGACATCTACGTCATCTGAGACCGAGACAGAAACTGAGACAGCTATTTCTGAAACGATTACACCAACAATGGTCCCGTCAACACCAACTATGACACAAAATGCAGGGAGCGCGGGAATTTTAGATCATGACACATACATTTCTTTTTCTAACGATCCAACGTCTTTTCCTACCGGAACGCTCGTGACGGAAAGCGCGTCTGTTCCTGATCTGTT
The DNA here is from genome assembly GCA_943359455.1 of Candidatus Uhrbacteria bacterium RIFOXYB12_FULL_58_10. Classification (GTDB taxonomy): domain Bacteria; phylum Patescibacteriota; class Patescibacteriia; order UBA9934; family GWF2-40-263; genus YC12-FULL-57-11. The sequence continues at coordinate 29,960 of CALRHL010000001.1, read as the reverse complement.
GATTTGTGGCGTTGATTCATCTGCATGTAAAAAAGGAGAATTTCTTATTTATTTTGTTGACCCACTTAATGAGATGGATTCCATGGAAGGCATTTCTTTCATACGATCAACAGACTCAGGAAAAACATGGTCAGACCGTGAACCGATTTCAGTTATAGGAAAGGTGAATAAAGGTCCGGCAGTGGATCCGTCGGTTGTTCAACTTTCAGATGGTACGGTTCGTATGTATTATTACGGTCCAGACAAACCATTTGGAAGTGGGCCTGTGATAGAAGGAGAAGAACATCTTGTTTATAGTGCGACCTCTCTGGACGGGGCTACATTTACAGCAGATGCAGGGACTCGTCTGAGTGTAGAAAATTTAACAGACCCAGAAGTCATCTCATTTGGGTCGCAATGGATTATGTACTACTCCGTCGGAATGTCGAGCGGTGTTGCTGTGTCCGATGACGGACTGTTGTTTTCCGATAAAGGTATCATTCCACTCGCGACAGGAGGTGTCCCTGGAGCACTCGCCGTCGATGATGGTGTTTACATGTACGGATGCAAGCAAGGAATCACCAGCGCCTTTTCATCGGACGGAATCACCTTTAGTAATCTGACAAAAAGTATTTTGCCACCAGGCACAGGAGGATTCTGTGACCCTGCTCTAGCCGAATTTGAAAATGAAATCGTTTTGGTTTATAAAATCGCCCCACCAAAAACAAAAACACCCGTGGCACCGTAATAACCGTGAAAATATTAAAATGACCGTCATGAACCGTACCCCGTAAAGTAGACACTGGTAAAAACCTACGCAGTTGTTAAAAGATGATTTCTGTATCCCACAGGAGTCATCTTTTTTCGTCCCCACTGCTGGCGTTCATTGTTGTAGTATTGCATGTAATTTGAGATGAGTGAATGAAGTTCGTCGAAAGTCTTGCAGTCTTTGTAGTCCACGTCGTCTTTTAGATGTCCAAAGAACGATTCAATAGGCGCATTGTCGATGCAATTGCCACGTCTCGACATAGATTGAACCATCTGCAATCCTTTGATCTTCTCGATATAGAGCGGGTTGGTGTAGTGGAAACCTTGGTCGGAATGAATCAGTACGTCTTGAAGCATGACTGGAGTGAGAACCGGGTTATTCTTCATAGCCTCCACGGTATCGAGCACCAGGCTCATTTCCAGATGCATAGACAGGTTCCAGGCCACGACTTCGCCGCTTGCGACATCCTTCACGACGGACAGGTAGGCAAAACGGTAATTGAGCGGGATATAGGTGATGTCGGTGGTAAATATCTTGAAAGGAGTAAGGACGTCAAAGGCACGATTCAATATGTTTTCATACGTACGATGTTCCAGCGATTTCTTCATAATCATCTTGTACGGGTTGTGCCTTCGGATCTTGGTGACGAGATGATACTTATTCTTAATGCGAATGATCTTTTTGTGATTCATGACGACCTCTTTTTCCAGAAGTTTCATCTGAATCGTCCTCCAACCATATTTGGCCTTCCCTCGAAGAAATACTTCGTTGTATTGCCTGACGGCAAACAGTTTAAATTCCTTGGTGTACGTTACAGATTTCTCGCTACATCTCCGCACGTACATGTGTTGTGACAGCACCTCCATCTCTTCTTCAGTGAATCTTCGATTACTCATACCCATTCATCTTAGTTGAATTATCTATAGACACAAAAAACGGACACTTTCGTGTCCACTTTTTGGGGTACGGTTCAGAAGCCGATGTACCCGAGCATCACCGCCAAACCAAAAAAGGACGGGACGAAAACCCATTACTACTATTTCGATTGCAAGCAGCCAAATTGCGGGAAGGAAGAGGTGCGGGCGAAGGCGGTGCTCGAAGCCGTCTACGCATTTTTGGACAGGCATCCCCTGGGTACGAAGGCCGGATACGCACACTACGTCGAGGAGATGAAGCGGCTAGCCGTGGAACGCGCGAAGGAGGCGAAGGACGAGCTCAAATCGCTCGTGGCGCGTAAAAACAGCACCGACAGGCGACGGGAGGAAAACAAGGAGCTGCTGCGCGGGGAGACCGACGCCGACCTGCGGCGCGAGTTCAAACGCGACGTGCAGAAAGACGTGGCCGCGTCGCTGGAACTCGCCGAGAAAATCAAAACGCTCAAGAAGGTGAAGGAGGCCTCGACTGACGCCATGGCCAGCATGGAAGAATTTGTCGAACTATTCCGAAACATCGCCAACCTTGCGCGAAAAATAGACAGCATGGCCGACCTCGACTACATCATGCGAAAACTGCTCACGAACCTCACGGTAAAGGGCGGAAAAATCATCCATATAACGCAAAACTCCCCGTTCAGGGAGCTGTGCGCGTCGGAAGACGACGTTGATTGTAGTTTGGTGACCCCACGGAGAGTCGAACTCCGGTTACAGGCTTGAAAAGCCCGTGTCCTAACCATTAGACGATGGGGCCTTGAAATAATGGCACCAGAATAGTAGCGAACAAGGAGGGTTTGGTCAAGGGAAAGATTTTACATGTTGGCACATGCTTCGAGTGCTTCGACGGCTTCTTGGTCTGGTAACGATACTGGATTCCCGTTGGTCGCGTAGTGGATGGTAGAGTTTGTTTGGAATGCTTCGTCTAAGAATTCTACGCGAATCGGGTCGGACAGTTCGTATGTTTCTTCTGCCTCGTAGTGACCAGTGACAGGCGCGATCGTTGCGAGATGTTGATCTTGTGCATCACACACGTCGCTAAAATCTTGGTGATAGAGCCAAATTTTGCCATCGTTTGCGACGTACGCTTCCGGAACACTCGCTTGTTCAACGACTTCTTCTGGTGTTGACCAATCAATGAGATCTGAACTGGTTGCGCGATAGATTGATCGCCCACACAATTCACACAACGTTGTGCTCGTGCATCCGGAATCAGTTTCAATCCCCTTTGCAAACAGCACCCATGTTCCATCTTCACGCTGCCCTATGGCCGTGTCGCTAAACAAAAGTCCTTCATCACTTCCATCAAGCACTTTTGTGGATTCGCCATAATTTAGTTCAGAAAATGCATCAACAGGGGAGGATAATACACACAATGAATCCAACTCTAAAGCAGTCTGATCGTCGTCTGTTAGTTGCGCAAGATACACATCACCTCCATTTGAGTGAAAGACATAATCATTGCCGTCTTTTTCGAAAATTTGTGAAGTTTTTCCAACGGTGAGGGCTCGTACGTTTGTACAGCCAGATTCAGAAGATGCCGTTATCGCGACAACGGCGTCGTCATCAACAACAGGACATTCGGACTCATGGTACAACAATACATTTGCGCCACGTGGATCGTCGCTTCCACTCCAAGAAGTCATGGCCCAATTTCCATTGCTCAGGCGGCTAAAAACAGGATCGCCATAGGATTGTTCTTCATCTTCAGTTTCGTCCGATGCTTCAAGTTCTATTGTTCGAACTTCCCAGTCGAGCGCTTCGAGTAGAGATGTGCTGATCGCTTCTGAGTCTGTTGTCAAACCAAGTCGCACACCATTATCTCCAACTCCGTTCATGAGGGCACCGACATACTGATAGAAAAAGGCAACGGTTGATCCGTCTGTGCTCGCGTTTGGATCGATGGAATCTTCATGGATAGAAATTTGTTCTAAGTCCGCGTCGGTAATTCCAAGACTGAGTTGTCGCATGATTGTGTATGCGGCATCACCATCTTCCATGTATGTTCGTGTCCCGGTTTTGGGATGAACGTACCAGGCTTCTCCATGCTGTTCGACCTGTAACAAAATATATCCAGAAACACGGTCGACGAGTGCCGAGTCAGTCGTTGCAGAACTTGCTGTTTCACCAGCAACAGGAATTGTTGCCAAGTCGGCATCAGTGATTCCAAGTCCGAATGCTCGGAGTGCTTCGTATGCCGCTGTTCCATCTTTGAGATAGTAACGCGTTTCTAGATCGGGCGGGACATACCACGCCTCTCCATGCTGCTCAACTTGTAAGAGAATATATCCGCGGACACTATCAATGATCGATGCATGGACAGAAGTCAATAAAGCGAACAGCGCAAAACCCGTCACACATAAGAACCCAACGGCTCGTTGAAAAGATAGATGCATACATGAGGAAGTATATCAAAGAAACATGAAAATGTTTCATCTCTGCTATACGGTCACAGTTTTTCCATGCGCGATTCTTGCGCGATTTAGTCGTTCGTTCAGTGTCAGTTGTTTCTTTCACCGATCTTCCAGACACCCTTTTCCAGAAACGCCTCGATTGTTTGTCTGTTAGCCTTGTTAATCAAATTTGAATGTGAGAGTCTCTGTTTTTTTGCGTATTCGACGAGTGTAACAATGTGAGCCCCCTCTAGGTAGGCGAGTCGCTTGTGGTAACTGTTTGTGAGTGCTCTGCCAACGATTTCTTCCATGATGCTCGTCGATTCATTTTTTTCGAAATCACGAAAGGCGTCATAATACGATTCGCGATCGATGAATTTGATATTGATAGGCACGAAGCCTTCTCGTATGAGTAGGTAATTATTCACGACGCGTCCGATGCGGCCATTTCCATCAACAAATGGATGAATATATTCGAATGTGAGATGAAGCCGTGCGATGCGTTTGACGATATGCTCATGATGGCTACCTTGATATTCTGCAAGCATTCGCTCGAGTCGATCAATAACCTCTCTTGGGTCCGGAGCTACATGACTTCCAACACGAACCCATTCGTTTTCTTTTCGAAACCTCCCCGCGATCTCGTCGCGAATATTGGAAATGAGCATTTTGTGGAGCGATGCGATGTGATCAAGGGTAAGTTCTTGCTCCTTCGCTTTCGCGTCGATGTACGTAACGACGCGCGCGAGATTTTTTGCTTCAAAAATTTCCCTTTCGGAAATATAACGGTCCAAATCAATTTGCAACAAAATTTTTTCCGTCTCCTCGAGAGTGAGAGTGCTATTTTCGATCGCATTGGAGTTATAGACCTGCTCAGAAACTTCCGCCTCACTGATCAATTTCAATAACGACTGTTTACCAACAGCCGCTAAATAATAGCGCTCTCGTAGACGGTTGATCTTTGCAAATACACTCAATGATCTTGGCATAGATTCAAAATAGTACTATTTCACGATTTTGTCAAGATAAACGTAAAAAAAATCAATTTCTGGCTATTTTTCACGATTATTTGAACCTAAATTTAGCCGGTCCGCAATCGAGGTCTGGATACTAGATATTTATCTCTACAAAAGCTGATTTCTGTCATTGTTCTATGCTCTCACAATTGCGATGAAAATTTTTTGGTATACTAGAATCACTTCATACGCGCGTTATGCAATACAAAGGATCAGAAAAAAGCAGCCAAACACTTACATCTCGCTGTGGTTGGGTGACACGCGGGGATGTTCTTTATGAAAAATATCACGACGAAGAATGGGGAGTACCGGTTCATGATGATCGTGTGATGTTTGAATTTTTGGTTTTGGAAAGCGCGCAGGCAGGACTTAGTTGGCGAACGGTGTTGCGGAAACGCGAAAATTATCGTCGACTGTTTGCGCAGTTTGATCCTGTTTCCGTTGCAAAGTTTTCTTCGCAAGATGTCGATCGAATTCTCACGGACGAAGGCATCATTCGCAATCGCGCAAAAGTTGAAGCCGCAGTAAATAACGCTAAGCGATTTTTAGAAATTCAAAATTCTCACGGAACGTTTTGTCGCTACATCTGGTCGTTTGTCGATGGAAAAATAATCGAGGGGAAGAGAAAAATACTGAGCGATATTCCAACGACGTCACGTGAAGCAGAGGGACTCGCAAAAGATTTGAAAAAACGTGGATTTCGATTTTTGGGCGCAACGATTTGTTATGCGCACATGCAAGCAACCGGACTTGTGAACGATCACACTCAAGATTGCTTTCGTCATGTTTGAAACAAACCTTCCATGACGATTTCACTCAGCGGTCGGCGATCAGATGGAGATTCGCGTTCTTGAAGTTCCACAGGAAGATCTTCTTTTTTCCCCGGCTTTCCAATCGCAATCATCGCTTCAACCGTGTACTCATCTGGAACACCAAGGACAGATTTAGCCGCCGTATAGTCAAATCCCTGCATTCCGTGTGCGACCAATCCACGAGCACTTGCTTCCAACGCAAAATTTTCCCACGCCGCACCTGTATCAAATGAATGTGTTTGACATGGTTGACCATTGTGATCGAAAACATTTTTTGAAATCACAACGATGAGTACGGATGCGTTATTTGCCCATGACTGGTTAAACGGAACAAGAAGATCAAAAAATTTTTGCCAGTGTGTTGTTTCGCGTTTTGCGTAAACAAATCTCCACGGCTGACCGTTATAGGACGACGGCGCCCATCTCGCCGCTTCAAAAAGTGCCATGAGTTCACGGTCATCAATCTGTTCACCAGACATTGCACGCGGTGACCAGCGGTTGAGAAGGAGTGGTTGGATTTGGTGTGTTGGATTTCTCATAGTGAATCGAGTTTAGCATGAAATGAGGTAAGTCCATAGATGATTGACTTTTTAGGTAATTTCTGCCAAGTTAGCACTGGAGGAAAGATGAGAAATTCTTTAATCGTCATTGATGGTCATGTTGTGGACTACCTCATCGAGCAGGTGAGTGAGTCGCAACTTCGTTTGCTTGAGGTCGATCCAGCCCAAGAGTACGTTGGGTTGAATGGACTTGAGTGGGATAGTTTGATGCAAGCATGTGTGGCAATCGGGCTCGTCCCCGTCGCTCGTGTCGGTGGATCCGGTGCTAATACAGCTCGTTGGTTCGCGCGACTTGGAGGGTTTGCCGAAATTTTCGGTCAGATCGGAATGGATGTCCTTGGTGAAAATGTGATCCGGCAATTGATGCACGATGAATGTGCACCTTCGGTGAGAATCGCCCCAGGTTCAACCGGGAGATGTCTCGTATTCGTTCGACCTGATGGTCAACGCATCATGCGTTCTGACGTCGGAAACGGAATGAACTTCGACGACATTTCGTTTGTCGAATCTCGGATCACCTCTCGCTCCTGGTTGCATCTGACGGGATATTTGCTTGATGAGCAATTTCCGATCCATCGAGTGGCTTGGGGGGCCATGGACGCCGCGCTTCGTGTGAACGCGCCCATTTCCATTGATCTTGGTTCTGGCGCGTATCTTGGACACGAAGTCATCCGCGGTGTTATTGAGAAGTATCCAACGATCATCTTTCTCAATAAGAACGAAGCACGCATGCTTGGTTTCGAGTCTGAGAAGGACGCCGCGAAACAACTCGTGGATTGGACTCCAAAGGAGCACAAGGCGATTGTGGTCGTCACCATGGGACACGATGGAGCTTTCATTTACGATGGAAGGCGTGGAATCACTGTGAACTCGGTTTATTTCCCCGTTCGCGACACCACGGGCGCAGGCGACGCGTTTGCTGCTGGCTTCCTGAAAGGATTTTCACGTAGTGGGTCTTTGCGTGACGCAGCTAAACTCGGTTGCGTTGTTGCAGGCGCAACCGTCTCAGTGCTCGGCGGGTTGCCATGACAGGTCAGCCTGTTTCAGCCACAACAACTGCGCTGTTCTCTAGCAAGGTTGTACAGTTACTTCGTTCTGACCAAATCATTGTCGATTTTGGAGCAGGGAATGACGGATCGGTTCGAAGTCCGTTAGGGATTGTTTCCAAGTATGTGAGAGAGGTGATCGCGATCGATATCGAATCAGTTCCACCCGAGTTGCCAAGTAATGTTGAATGGCGACAAGAACGGATCGAGGACTGGTTGTACGAACGTTCGTTTTTTCCATCCGGACCATTTCATGGATTCATTGCGAGAAACTCACTCCAGTTTCTCGAACGTGACTTTGTGCTCAACACACTTCTCCCGTGGTTAAGGGATTGCGTTGAGCCAGGTGGGTTCATTGCTCTTGCGACGTTTTATCGCGCTCCGGATCCTCCTGTGAATCCGCCTTATCGATCCCTTTTTCATCTCGAGGAATTACGACAGGTGTTTCCGCCGAATTGGAAATCTGTCCTTGCAGTTGAGGAAGTTCTGTGTGGATCAGGTTACTACAACCGCACGCTCAGAAACTGGTACACCACTCAACTCGTGATCAAGCGCCCGTGCTGATGACGAGATTTTTTTATAAAAAAATCTCGTCATCAGAAGATGGCGAGGAAGGAGAATACGATCAGAATGACGAAGATCGTCGCAAGCATCAGGCATCCTGCGGCGCTGTTGTTTGGATCAGGCGAGGTGAAGGTTGCTTTTTCGGTTGCAGGGATTGGTGCCGGACGGCTTGGTGGCGGGAGCTGCACAGGTGGTTCAGGTTCAGATGGAGCTTCGTCTTCACCAAACACAGCCCAGGCCGATCGACGGGAGTGACTCATGGGACCGTTCTGTTCTTCGGATGCTTCGTCAGGAACTGGACACAGGGTGTCACCAACAGGAACTTCTGTTGAATCCTTTTTCGAGTTAACGTCAAGGTGACGTCTGACAGAGGAGATTCCGCGTGGAGGAATTTTTACAACTTCTGCCGTGTGAGTTCGTTTTGATTCAACGGCACGCAGGATTCCGCTTGGTGGTGGGGCATCAAGGTTGTTCATCGCACGACTCAAGTCTCCCATGATGGTGTGTGTAGAAGCGCCGAGTCGTGTTTCCATCGGAACGACACCATCCCAAAGTCGACCAAAATCCACGAGTGTCTCACCAACCGTTGCACGGTACAACACATACAAGTTTTCCTCCGCGGTAAAGTGCGGAACAAATCGTTCTGGCATGGTGATGCGCACAAACGACGAAGACGGACAGTCAGCGATCACGTCCCATTTTACATCCACACCCAACGCCACACCTTCTTTCAGTGGACTCCAGAAAATCAGCTTGAGCTCCTCGAGCATCTTTGTGTTTCTCGGCCCATCATCCGTGACACAAAAGTACCAAGCACGATGCGGAACTCTTTTTCCCGCCCGCTTGTGCCATTCCGATCGCTTTTCTTCGCTCGACACAATTGAACGCCAGTCGAAATCCTGTCGATCCATAGTACCCTCCTCGCCCATATCCTTCTCTTTTTTTGAGATTTTGTCAATCCTTTTCATTTTAGTGTAGAATGTACCTATAGTACATAATGGGAACATTCCCTCACGATATTTCTATGCCACCTTTTCTTTACGTTGCCCTTGCGTTGTTTGTTATTTGGGCAATCATTCTTTTTCTCTCTAAACGCACACGTCACGAACAGCTTGTTATGAGTGTTATCGGACTTGTGCTCGCCCCAGGTGCGCTCATGCTCGCCTCGGTTGATTATCGTTCGGTTGGAGTTGCTGCAGGTGGCACGGTAGGAATCGAGGATTTGCTGTTCGCATTTTCTCTGTTTGGAATTGCATCGGTCATTTATCAATTCGTATTCGGCAAACACATCAAGCGATTCCGCGGTGAACGGTTGTTTCTCAGTCATCCTCCCACACATTGGCTTGCACATCTCATTATCGCGCTTGGGATTTGGGCATGTATTTCTCTTACTTTGAACATCGTTCTCGCGCTCTCGACGATTCAAGCGATTATTGTTGGTGGACTTATGGTTGGAACGTACGTGATTGCCGATCGCAAGGACTTAATGTTTGACGCGCTTTTGTCCGGATTGTTTGTTTCCGTTCTCGTTTTTACCTGTGAACAACTGTTTTTTGTGCGTATGTTTCCAGACATCGCTTCTGGCTATTGGCAAACCGCGCAACTGTCTGGTCTCGCTCTTGGAGGAATCCCTGTTGAAGAAATTCTTTGGGCGGGTGTGGTTGGCTTCACCATTGGTCCGCTTTACGAATACATGAGAGAGATGCGGGTCACGAAATGATGACGAATGCAAGAATCGTCACTCACTTATGGAACAGAACTATCTCACACAACTTGCGGAACAGAACTGGTTTTCTGAAACAGAAGGCCAGCTTTCGGTTGATGTGGTGGAAACGGATGACGCGATCATTGTTCGTTCAGCTATTGCGGGAATAAGTGTGGAAGATATCGATATTGCGGTCACAACCGACACGCTTACCATTCGTGGAACACGCGAACATGGGTGCGAGGAATCTTCTCGTGATCAGATCCATGTCCATGAGTGTTATTGGGGAGCCTTTTCTCGTTCCATTGTTCTCCCGTGCCACATCCTTCCAGACGAAGCAGATGCGACGCTCAAAAATGGGATCTTGACGGTTACCCTGAAAAAGGTTGAAATGCGCTCAAATGTCTCAGTGATCAACTTGGATTCATAGGCCCTATCCTGTTCCAATTGGTCCAATTGGTCTTATGAACGTATTAAGTCGAAAAATAAAAATCGCGATCGGCGCGGTTTTTTGTTGTCTTGCGTTGTTTTTTGCCGTTGGCGCGACCCTTGTGTGGGCACAGACGTATGAAGGTCGCATGGGGCCGAATACCTACATCGGCTCGATCAATGTGAGTGGATTGTCTAAAGAGACCGTTCGTGAAGTATTGCAGGATGTCACAGATTCTTTTTACGCAACAGGGGCACCGATTGTGCTTGATGGACATCCAGCCGTTTTACCGCTTTCAAAACTGATCGGAACAGATGCGATAGAGATTTTGACCTTCGAGATCGAGAACACTCTTCAGGTGGCGTATGACCTTACGCACTCAGAGAATGCCTTTGTGGAATCCTGGATGTTATTGAGATCCCTTTCGCAAGAAAATCGTATCGGAATGTTTCTCTCTGGTGACGATCAGAAAATTTTTGAAATGATTCGTGAGGCGTTTCCGGATCGCGAAACACTCGCGGTCCAGGCGACATTTTCTGCAAGTCTAAGAGCAGACGGATGGAAGATAGAGGTGAAACAAGGCTCTGCGGGGGATGAATTTGATACAGAAAGGTTTTCAACAGAATTGATTGCGCATTTAAGTGATCTTGTTCGCATTCCAACAACACTAAACATCGTCCATCGGACTCCAGACGTGACAACAGAGATTGCGTCTTCTTTTGTTTCCGTCGCAGAACATATTCTGAATCGGGGAACGATCACACTTACCGCAAAACAGGATGGGGTGGATGTGAAATCATTTATGATTTCAGCCGATGAACTGGCTCTCATGTTGAAACCAGGAACAACGCGCTTGGAATTAGATGAAACGTTGTTGAATGCATGGATTGAGAAAATGGCCGCGGACGTTGAGATCACCGCACAAGACGCACTATTTTCCGTGACAGATGGTCGCGTCACACAATTTGTTTCATCTGCATCTGGACGTTCATTTTCTCGAGAAGCCGTTCGCGAAGATTTGTATGCGTCTATCAACGGTGATGCAACAGCGATCGAAGTCCTTCTTACAACAACCGAAGCTGAAACGACAACGGATGAAGTAAACGATCTCGGTATTACGCAGGTGCTCGGAACAGGAATTTCGCGATATCGTGGGTCGCCGACAAATCGTATAAAAAATATTCGAAATGGCGTCGCGCATCTGAATGGTCGTTTGATCGCACCAGGGGAAACGTTTTCGCTTCTGGATGCACTTAAACCGTTTGAACTTGAAAACGGGTACTTTTCAGAGCTTGTCATTAAGGGAGATGAGATTAAGCCGGAAATTGGTGGAGGTCTTTGCCAGATTGGAACGACGACATTTCGTGCGGCGATGATGAGTGGGTTGCCTATTGAGAAGCGTTCCAATCACTCTCTCGTTGTTTCTTATTATAACGATCTCGCGAATGGGAACCCAGGTACAGACGCGACGATTTATGATCCCGCTCCAGATTTTTCCTTCACAAACGACACAGGACATTACATTCTATTTGAAGCAATCATGCTTGAGGAGTCGCAAGAACTTCAATTTACATTTTGGGGAACATCTGATGGAAGAAAAGGATCATACAGCCCCCCAGAAGTTATTCGTTGGATTGGAGTAGGCGACACTATTAAAACAGAAACACTTGAACTTCCAGTTGGTGAAGAAAAATGTCAGAGCGCTCATGTTGGTGCAGATACAACCTTTACTTATTCTGTTGTAAAAGCAGACGGAACAGTAAATGAACATGTTTTTGAATCGCACTATCGACCGCTTCCAGAGATCTGTTTAGTTGGTGTGGAAAAATTATCCACACCAGAGGACTTGCAACTAGATACAGAGGGCGTATCATCATTGCAGACCACTGACACGCTTGTTGATGACTCGTCTGTCGACAACACGGCGCTTCAGTTGGAGAGCGAATAAAGACAAAATAAATTTGGATACAAAAAAACGCTCGTTGTACATTGTAATCTGCAGGCAAGAAATTTCAGTCGTGGAGAGATCTAGTCCGGAGACCAGAGCTTCCATGAAATGAAATCCCATGCTTGTCGTGCCTGCAGGTTACAGAGTGCAACGGGCGTTTACCTCTCGATGGGGCGGGTTTGTCAATCAGTGACACAAAATAATACCAGTTCCACGCAAGAGTGTCAAGCGTGAACGTAGCCGGAATGTTACCACACATGAACAGCGCAGGCAATAGGCCTGTTTTTTGCTGTATTCTGTGCAATTTTGAATGTCAATGATAGCTGGATTATCGATCTATCACTTTGTCAATAAGGCCATAGGCACGTGCTTCCTCAGGGGTCATGAAGTTGTCGCGGTCTGTATCACGCTCAAGTCGTTCTTTTTTTTGTTTTGTATGTTTTGCGAGAATGACATTCAACTGATCTTTGATTTTTAAAATGCGCTCGGCGTGAATTTTAATGTCTGTTGCTTGTCCTTGCACTCCACCAAGCACTTGGTGAATCATCACTTCGGCATTTGGAAGAGCGAATCGTTTTCCTGGTGCGCCTGCGGCAAGTAACACAGCTCCCATGGATGCGGCCATCCCAATGCAGATTGTTGACACATCGGGTTTCACATATTGCATCGCGTCGTAGATCGCGAGGCCAGATGTGACAGATCCACCAGGAGAGTTGATGTAGATTTTAATATCTTTTGTTTTGTCTTCAGATTCAAGAAAGAGAAGTTGTGCGATAACGAGATTTGCGACGGTGTCGTCGATGGACGTTCCAAGAAAAATAATACGGTCTTTAAGAAGCCGAGAGTAAATGTCATAGGCACGTTCGCCCATGTGCGTTTTTTCGATGACGGTTGGGATGAGAATAGACATAGGCATTTATTTTAGCACAGCAAGAGCATTTTCGACCAGTTGCCGACAGCCTTCTTTTGTGCAGACGGTGGATCCAGACAGGACAGCGAATCCAGCTGCTTTCTTGTGACCGCCTCCACCCATCTGCTTGGCGATGAGTGACACGTCTGGTCCGGTTGAGCGCATGGACACTTTTGCTCCGCCATCTGCTGTCTCGCGAATCACGAATAGGACGTCCGCGTCAGTTGCAAGGTTTAGGAAATTCGATAGTCCTTCAACTTCATCATCCGTCACACCATTTCCATCAATATCTGCGCGAGTAAGATAGGTAGAAACGACCGATTGAGTGTCATGACGGTTGAGTCGCTCAAGCGCTGCTCCCCAGACGCGCAACACATTTACAGACCGATTTTGATACATGTTGCGAATCACTTCTTGAATGCGAGCTCCACCCATCATCAAGTCTGATGCAGCGGCAAATGCGCGCTCGTTTGTGCCAGAGTTTGAAAAGACTGTTGTGTCGAAACAGATTCCTGTAATAAGGCAGGTTGCCGCTTCGCGACTTGGCACGATTTTGTTTTCTACAAAAAATCGGTACACCACCTCGGCTGTAGCAGGTGAATCTGTCACGACCTGATTCACATTTCCATAACGCGTGTTTGTCGCATGGTGGTCGATGTTAATAATCGAAGGACGATTCACCGTCAACGCATGCAGACCGTTCACGTACGCCGCATCCGAACAATCAAACGACACCACAAGATCAATCGTAGGATCAGAGAAGACGTTGCGATCCGTCGTGCACAGTTCTATTCCCGGCATAAACTGATATTTCGCAGGAATCGGTTCCGAAACAAACACCGGCACACGCACCCCACGTCCTTTCAAATAGTCCGCCAATGCAAGCGAAGACCCAAGCGAGTCCCCATCAATTCGCTCATCCGCAACAAAAACAGGATGCTTAGCGACAAGCAATATTTCGTAGATTCGTTTGTGTGTGTAGGATTCCATAAAGAAGAGTGAGATTACCAGTTCAAACTCAAACGGTCAATTCAAGGCTATTTCCTTGCCTTCTTTCCTGGAAATTCGTATACTAAACTTATATGTTCTCCATCTTTATTTCCCGAAAAATGTTGACTGCTGAATATAAGATTCTGAAAGATGGATCGTATTTTGGTGAGGTCCCTTCCTGTAAAGGAGTTTGGGTTTCTGCAAAAAATTTAGAATTATGTCGAAAAGAGTTACAAGAAGTTCTTGAGGGTTGGATGCTTTTGAAAGTTCGAGATCGGCAACCCGTACCTGGTTTTCGGATGATCAGCGATCGACGACGGATGGTTAAGTATGCCTAAGAGTATTTCTTGGCGAAAATTGGTGCAAATGCTTCGAAATCTTGGATTTGACGGTCCCTATTCTGGTGGCCGTCATTTATATATGACGAAAGGATCACACACGCTTGCAATTCCAAACCCGCATCGGACGGATATTTCGAAACATCTTTTGTCTGAGATCTTACGTCAGGCAGAGATCTCCACAGATGAATGGAACGCAATGCTTAAATCGTGATACGATTGCTCCGTTATGTTTCTGACCAAACTTGAGATACAAGGATTTAAGACTTTTGCGCAAAAGACTTCGTTGTCGTTTTTGCCTCCCAAGAGCGGAGTGTCGCCGATTACGGCTGTTGTTGGACCGAACGGTTCTGGGAAGTCCAACTTGGCGGATGCGATTCGGTGGGTGCTTGGTGAACAATCGCTGAAGCTTTTGCGTGGGAAAGAATCGCAAGATGTAATTTTTTCTGGTTCAAATGGACGTGGGCGTTCTGGGTTTGCCGATGTGTCGCTTACGTTCAACAATGAGGATCACACGATGCCGATCGATTTTTCGGAAGTGACGGTGACACGTCGGTTGTATCGAGATGGAAATTCGGAGTATTTGTTGAACGGATCCGTCGCACGATTATCTGATATTCAGTTGTTGCTCGCCCAGGCGAACGTTGGTCAGCGTTCTTATTCTGTCATTGGACAGGGAATGGTTGATCATATTTTGGTTTCGTCTCCAGAAGAACGCAAGTCTTTTTTTGATGATGCAACGGGAGTGAAGCAGTTTCAGATTAAGCGTCATGAGGCGATGTTGAAATTGAAGCGGACGTACGAGAATTTATCCGAAGTCGAAATGCTGCTTGCGGAAATTGAACCGCGTTTGCGTTCGCTTAAGCGTCAGGTGTCACGTCTCGAACAGCGTGAGGAAGTGGAGAAAGAATTACGTCAGATCGAACAGGAGTATTATGGCACGCTTTGGTGGCAGCTCGTTGATGAGCTATCTCTCGTTCAGACGAAGCACAGCGGACTTGATCGTCAGGTTCAAGACGCAGACGGTCAGATGACAGATCTGGAAGCACGCGTAAAGCAAATGGAGTCCGAGCACAGGGCAGAAGAGGACAGTGGACTTACCGCTCTGCAAAAAAAATATCATGAGATTCAACGCAAACGTTCGACGCTTCGCGATGAACAGTTTAAGTTGCAAAAAGAAATTGAGCTTGCAAAAGTGCGCGCGCAGTCGAACTGGGCGCCGTTGCCGCTTGGGAAAATTATTGAGGAGGTTGAACAGGTCAATATCGGTCTTATTGGTTTGAGAAGTCTTAAAACTGTCGACGATCTCTATACAGGAATCGATGGACTTTTGGATCGTTCAAAAATTCTCGTCGGTCGGCTTCAACGTCCAAGTCCAGAAGATGTGAAATCAGATCCAGTCATGGTTGCTCGGATCGCAGAACTCGGATCTGAAATTGCTGCTGTCGAAGGCGAAATAAAAAAGGCGGAGCAGGCAATAGAAAATTACGCTGTGAAAGATAAAGAGGTGAAAACAGAATTTTTCGAATTGCAACGTGCACTTCGCGAACATCAGAGCCAGCGACACTTGCTCGAAAATCAACGCAACGTTGTTGCGATCGATCTCGCTCGTCTTCAGGAACGTCAAGCGAACCTTACTCGCGAGATTAACGAGCAACTTAAGGAGCTAGCCTCAAGTGTCACTAAGAGCCGGTCGAGACCGACTCTTAGTGACGACCAGAAGCCCGTCCGCGACACAGCAATCCTACACCCCGAAATCCAACGCCTCCGCTACAAGCTCGAACTCATCGGAGGAATCGATCCAGAAATTATAAAAGAATACGAAGAAACGAACACACGTTTTTCTTTTCTTGATGGACAAGTAACCGATTTGCGGTCCGCGATTACAGATACAGAAAAAATAATTGATGAACTGGACGAAGAAATTCATAAGCAGTCAGAAAAAGCATTCAAAAAAATCAACGACGAGTTTGAGCGATTCTTCAAGATGCTGTTTGGTGGAGGTAGTTGCTCGCTTGTGAAGATGACGAAGGCAGAAATCGAATCCGATCCCCCCATGCCCGAGGGGGGGTTAGGGGGGGTGGGAGAGTCTGAGCTCGAGACGATTAAGAATCGAATCAAAGAACGCGAAGATCGAGTTGTCGGCATCGACATTCAGGCGACGCCACCTGGGAAAAAACTCAAAGCACTCAACTTGTTATCTGGAGGAGAACGCGCGCTCACCTCAATCGCTCTCGTCTCCGCGATCATGGCCGTCAATCCAGGCCCGTTCGTCGTTCTCGACGAGGTAGACGCCGCGCTCGACGAAGCCAACACCTTTCGCTTCGCGGGCATTCTCGAAGAACTTGCCAAACTCACCCAGTTCATCGTCATCACCCACAACCGCGCCACGATGGAAAAAGCCGATGTGTTGTACGGCGTCACCATGGGCGACGACGGGGTGTCGAATCTTCTTTCCGTCAACTTGACGGAAGTAACAGGTGGAGCGACCGCAAGAAGGTAAGACAAAGGCAAGAGCTGACCCTAATTTTTTTGCAGATTTTTTTTGATCTGTTCGATTTTTTTTTCGTCAACAAGCTTGCGAATTTGTTTTGTATGCATTCTGCGAATTTGTTCTATCGCACGCGTCTGTTTTTCTAACAAACTCATAAGAGCCTCGACGTGTTCTGCGGGGAGCGTTGGAATGAGCTTGATGTATGCGTCACGTTCTCCGACAGAAAGCGGAGCGGTCGCGATGAGTTTTGACAGTTTTTTGAGATCCATATCAAGAGAGTATTTCTTTTGCACGTTGCATCGCGTAATCTCCTGCACTTTCGACGGCGCGTCCGACAGATCGTTTTAGAATTTTTGTGACAGCAATCGCGAGTTTACCGGAAACACCAAGTTCACCGATGGTGAGATAAACCGCACGGCGACCCGCGGACATTTTTTCAAATTTGACTCCAATCACATCATCTGTCTTTGGATCACGTTTGGTTCTGAGTTCACGACCGATCGCCGCATAGATGGCGCTGACATACGGAATGCACTCAATCGCAAATAGTGTCCAACCAGGAATTGTGTCCAGATCGTCTTCGCGTGCTGCTTTTTTAATAATGTCGATTGATTCCTTCGCAATCCGAATCAAAAAGCCTTCTCGTTCCTTTGCAAATACTTGTTCTTGATTTAGAAGTTGTTCTCGATACCGAAGCTCTTCTTTCCAAATAGGTGATTCCCAGACAGGGTCTACGGTAAACGAGCGTTTACCGAGATCTTTTTCCGCCTCTGCTATTTCTGCTGCGACCAATTTCTGAAACGCCGCCTCCTCCACCGCGGTCATGTGTTCATGAGGACGTTTCGACAGTTCCCAAGTCGGCTTCCGTTTCTCGGAGACGACAGGCACTTCCTCTGTTTCATCGTCTTCGATTTCTAATGAGTAGTGGCGTTCATCATTTGGCATACACAGTTATGATAACACACTGTATACGAACATCCAGGAGCCTGACGAAGTTGACCGTCACTTAGTGACGGTCAACTCTTGACGAACAGGTAGAAGAATGGCACTGTCACATCTTCTCTGGAGAGAAGTATGGACATCTTTGTCCTTTCGCCGCTCCCGATTGAATCAGGAGCAACAGGAAATGAGCATCGCTTGTCGGTGCCAGAACGATTGATGCTGTTTCGAATGATCTCGTTTGAGCTAAAGGAGAGCGTGATTGAACGAATAACGTTCGCTGTTTCAGCACTGATGGTTCGCGGAACAAAATTCGTGTTTACGCGAGCACCAACAGATCAGGAAATCACTGCAATTAGAACTGTTGCTGACTACTACGGGTGCACACTCACGACCACAATCAGATCCGACAGTGAATACCAACATGAATGCAGAGTTGCTGCAGCAAGGAGAACAGGAAAATGGTCGAGCTGACCCCGTCTGACGGGGTCAATTTTTATAACAAGACACTCGCTAACCCCAAGAATACAAAAAATCCGAGCACGTCGGTGCAGGTAGTGATGAAGATGGTGGCGCTTGTGGCTGGGTCTTTGCCGAGACGCTCCATGATCATTGGGATGAGAGAGCCGAAACAGCCGGCGACCATGAGGTTAAACACCATAGCGATTCCTGTGATGAGTCCAAGAACAGGATTTTGATTGAAGATTGTTGCGATAATCGACACGATCGATCCGGTGATCATTCCATTTATGAATCCAGCCTTAATTTCATTTTTGATCACACCCCAACCTGTTGCAAGTTCAACCTCTTTTGTCGCGAGTCCGCGCACCATTACCGCAAGCGTTTGCGTGGCAGCGTTTCCACCCATCCCTGCGACGATTGGCATGAATGCGGCAAGGATCACTGTTTTTGAAATCGTTTCGGAAAATAATCCGACGACAGACGCAGCTAAAAATGCCGTGCCAAGGTTGATGACTAACCACAACCAGCGCGATTTTACCTTTACCGACACAGGGTCATGCACATCTTCTTCTTGACGCACACCCGCGAAGTCGTACAAAGAGTGTGTATCTTGGGCATGGATCACTCGTAATATATCGTCTGTGAACACCACTCCAATAATACTTTCATCTTCGTCGAGAACAACAATGCGTGTGTGTGGATGATGCTTAAACATGCGAAGCACGTCACGTTCTGGTAAATCGAAACGCGCGGTTTGCACCGACTTCACATCCAGAGAAATTTTATCTTCTGGTTTATGTAGAACCAAGTCATGTCCATGAATTTCTCCAACGAGCAATCCATCTTCCACAACTAAAATGACAGGAAATTTTCCCGTGAGTTTTTCATGACGTATGAGATCTTCTGCGACGTCCTTATATGTCGACCGCTTGGCGACCTGTACGTAGTTGAGATCCATCATTCCAGACGCCACGTGTGGATGAAACGACATCAATCGTTCGACCTTCATTTTCATCTCTGCAGAAAGTTGTTTGATGATTGGCTCGCGTCGATGCACGGGGACAGAGCGTAATAGTTCGCTTGCTTCATCGGGATCAACGTATTTGAGAAACGCTAAAATTTCTGCGTCAGAGAGTTTCTTTAAAAGAATCGTCCGGGTGCGCATTGGCAAGTCAAGAATCGCCGCCCCCTGTCGTCCGATGGAAAGATCGTGGAAGAGAGAAAGGTTCATATCGCACACATTCTATCATTCATTGACAACCCATGCACGTTCAGATATAGTTCCGGCACTGTCAGACACGCTCATGTTTGATTAAAAACTATGTTATCAATTCGTCTTTCACGTGTAGGAAAAAAGAAACGCCCGTTGTACCGCTTTGTCATCATGGATAAGCAAAAAGATCCATGGGGCAAGTCGCTCGAAATTCTTGGTTCTCGCGATCCGCGTACAAAAGTGAATGTACTCAATGCTGATCGCATCAAGTACTGGATCAGCAAAGGCGCACAGACGTCTGAGTCGGTCTGGAACATCCTCGTTGACGAAAAAATCGTCGAAGGAAAAAAGCGTTCTGTCACTCACATCTCAGATCGTCACGCAAAATTGTTGGCTGATGAGAAAGCAAAATCCGAAACACCAGCCGCGTAGTCGGCGAAGCCGTCCTGAGTTTATCGAAGGGCGGTTTTTGTTTAGACGATAGGACGAAGAAGAAAGTCTGGGTGGAATTTTTTTGAGCAGGTGGCGCAGGAGCTTGGGCGAGAGATACGACGCGGACGAGTGACGAGATGTCCGTTTGGGCAGGTGTAGGTGTGGATCGTTGGGAGAAGGCGAGCAAGTGTGGTTGTGCGTTCGCAGAGAGTATGACCACGGAGATGACGAATGCGAACGCGAGCATTGTGGTCGATCGAACAGATCCTGGTTCCTCCGCGATCGAGATACGTATTGCAAAGCGTGCGGACTGTTTCATTAAACTTTTTTCCGTGCCTTGCTGCTCGGATTTTTCCATCGCACTCAGGTCCAATGTGCCACAGTTCATGCATGACTGTTTCTAGGGCGTCGACAGACGCATGCTTGTGAGAAACGAGTCGTGCACTCAAAGTTACTACATAAAAAATTTCACGTTCGTTAACAATGATCGTTTTAGGAGCGGGACAAAACAATCCACGTTTTTTTATATGCAATAATCCAACGGTTTGACCAAGTCTGCGCGGTGCTAATTTTCGAACACCAACAAAAATTCGTGTTGGATCAATGTGCGACAGTTCTGGCACGATCTGACAAGCGTGTGCGATGATCGTTTCAAATAATCTTGGGAGATGAAGTGCGTCCATAATCGATTGAGGACAGTGTAACACACTGGCTTTGACAGTCCGCTTCCAATTCGCTAGGTTTGTGCAGGAGGGAATCATGTCTGAACCGTTTGACTTGATGCGTGGGTGGGAGAGACTTGTCCGTGAGTCAGGAAACGAGTGGATGGCGCAAGGCTCTGCTGGGATTGTGTCGAGACAGGTATTTATGCACATTCCAAAGGTGCTCGGACCACTCGCTGATGCAGTCGCAACGCCAGAAAATATGGCAAGAGTGCGATTGAAGGTTGTACTTGATCAGTCTTCGATTTTGGCACTGCGTGGGGTCCATGTCCATTTTGTAGAACCACAAACTGAAAATGTACCTGTCTCTCTGTGTGTGACTGGAACAGATGAAGAGTCACAATTAGCCTTGGAGCACTATTCTGGGGCGGTTTCCATTCTTCGCATCCTGTCAGTTTACCCAATCCCACTCGTTGCGTTCGCTCGTGACAGGGAAATCAGTCGTGTCTGATCAGATGCAGCTAACGAAAGTTCAAGCGGCGCTCATGCGTTCTGCACAAGCCGCGTCGGTAATGATCGGAACAAAAAACCGTATTCCTATCAAGTTATTTAACTTGATTGTGAAACACTATTTCCGAATCGATCGTGTCTTGGGTGCTACACGGGAACTCACTCGACAACTGTGCATCGATCTCATGCCGGAAGAACGGTATCTACTCTTGTCACATCCAGACATCAATCGATTCGATCTTCCAGGATGCGATCCAGATCCGCTTTCAGACATGGGGCTCATAAACCTGATTGATCAGGCCGGATGTACTCTGACACAAATCGTCCCTGTGGTAACAGAGTCGTTCTTACCCGTTCCTGGCTCGAGACGTGTTCAACGCAAGCGTGTTCTACTCGCAAATCATCATTATGCCGAACAGTGGTATGGCGATGCGCTCTCTGCGAAATTTTCTCATGACGTGAGTGCCTTCGACCATCCCGAAATGGACCACTCACTTTCCATTCGCTCCCAGCTCGCGAAAGAGAAAAAAATCCAAGGTCTTCCAATGCCAGGGAATCGTCAATCTATGCGTTGGCAAGTGACACCGTCTGGTATCGTCTATTACCAAGCAGAACGCGTGCGTCCTACCATCACCATCGAAGCGATCAGTGCCATCGCCCGCACCCTCGACCTCAAGCCTCTTTCTATCAGCGCCCACCCCGGCCGCTGATTTTTTTGTTTGTTTGTGTTGATTTTTCAGTGCGCCACGCAACGATTTTTTTGTGATCGCCACTTAGCAATACTTCTGGCACCTTCCATTTGTTGTACAAAGCTGGCTTCGTATACTGTGGATATTCAAGCACACCTTCCTTACTGTGTGATTCTTCCACGAGCGACTCTTTTGCTCCAAGCACACCTGGAATATGTCTCGCAATTGCGTCGATCATGACGAGTGCTGGTAATTCACCACCTGTGAGTACGTAATCTCCGATCGAGAATGTTTCATCAGCAACATGCTCTTCCACGCGAGCATCGATCCCTTCATATCGTCCACAGAGAAATATGAGCTGATCATATTTCGCCAACCGCACCGCGTCTTTTTGCGTAAACTTTTTCCCCGCCGCAGACGTCAGAATAATCCTCCCTTTTGACCTTTTACTTTTTACCTTCTGAACCGCCACATCCATCACCTCCACCTTCATCACCATTCCCGGTCCTCCTCCATATGGCGTATCATCCACACGACGATGCTTGTCTGTCGCATAGTCTCGCAAATCGTGACCTGTTACAACGATCAACTTTTTTTCCTGTGCCCGCCCCAAAATACTCTCTGACGCATAGCCAGAAATCATTGCTGGAAAAATCGTGAGAATATCGTAATGACGAAGTTTTTGGCGAGACATAACGAAAGTATCCTACGATATCAGACGAGAACTGTCACGCAGGCGGTCTTTGATGACTTGACGAACTGGTATTTTTCTCGTAGAGTACGTTTCCATCTCGGAGTGAATGGATCATGACATTTTTCCATGTACTTGTTGTGTCTGCATGCTTTACGATGCTCCTTTGGACCGCAGACCCGACAGAAAAAATTGCGAGTCTCATGAAGGAACACACAAAGACGCGTGATACCGCCATTGGGAAAGAACACGATGATAAAATTGGGGAAGGTCTCGTCTATACCATCGCACTTGCCCTCTACCATATTCCCGCGTTCTTTTTCCCACGCATTATTCTCCCACTCATCGTCTTTTTCGCGTTTTCTCGTGGAATCGGTTGGGTTGGATTGCACGCGGTAGTCCTTCTCGTCGTCCTTCTTCGTTGGTGGCTCCTATTCCATCTCGCGGTGGAAGTACGGTTCCCACAAATAAAACAACAGATACTACGAGCGACCTTTTTTGGAATTCCATCCGTCTACCTCTGGCATCTTGTTAGCCTCACGTACCACACGTCAATCTGAACGTGTGTTTTTCTTTATTTTGCAGATGACGTATGCTAATGAATATGGTGACCTATTTGTAATTTTTCCATCAAAAAACCAGTCACGGATCGCGTGCTGGTTTTTTCTTTTCTAGATTCCGAGATCATCGACCGAAGTTTCAGATCCACTCATCGCAGCGACTTCTTCTGGAGCGCGCATGCGGCGGGAACCTTCTGGTTCGTAGATTTTCAGGTTTACACGAGCATTCGATTTTGCTCCGACAATTTTGAGCAACGTGCGAATCGAGCGTGCGGTTTGGCCTTGTCGGCCGATGACATATCCCATGTCTTCTTGGTTGACATGTAGGGTGATGAGCACACCGCGCTCATCGATAATGCGATCTGTTTTGACATCGTCTGGGTGATTCACGATCGCGCGGACAATATACTCAACGTATTCTTGATCAAATTCTGCCATAACAATTTCTGATTAATCGATAAAATGCTGAAGTAAATTTCCGTCGACCTCCCGGATTCCTCAGTCAAATAATAGTATACACACGCTTGACGTGAGGGTCAAAAACGCGCAGTATTTATTTCCGGGAGGGAATCATGTCTGCCTACGTAGATCGTTTGGTGCGACTGGCAAATGCAATTTGTTCGCGCGATGAACGGCTGCGCGAGTTGGTAGATCAGTATGGACAGCGACTGACCGAACCACGGACTCAAACACAGCTCGTTGATCTTTCTACCTATCCAATTGCACAAGAGCATCGGTTTGAACGGGATCGGCCGTACATCATCGATCGTCTGTTTCACGAAACGGGATGTGATGTCACCGATTCACTGACCTATCCTGTATACGTTGGAGCTCGGGCTCGTGGAAGATATCTTGTGACGCATCCGATCGAAGGAGTCGTTCGATGTCGTGTGAACATTCTTCCCGTCCCGAAGACGGAGCTTGTTACAAACAATGAATGGGCGCTTGGAGTAGCGGTGTGTGGGGAACTGAACCCGATGCGTAAAGCAACATGGATTGTCCGAATCGTACAAGAACCCATGAGTGATTTATGGACAGGTTTCTCCATGATCGACTTGTACCTGTTCGTTCACACGCTCGTCCAAAGCGACGAGATGTTGGTCCCTGAAGGCCACTACTCGATCGCAGATGCGTTTCGTTCACGTTCTGATCGTGGATGCCAACTCGGCCTCAAAGTCGCCATAACGGAGCTTCGTCGAAATCTGTTTTTGAACATATTTTCAGAAACAGAACTGTCACGAATTCCGTATGGAATGGTGATCGACGCGGACGCGATCATGGCGTACAAGGATCTTGTATTTCGTGATCTTGAAAGGTTTATAGGCGTGTCTCATCACCGTGTTGAATCCGAACATCGTCACACGATCGTGACTGAAGTGACCATCGCCCAATGCGTCGGCCTTCACTTACTTCCACATACCTTGAATGAAATTCTCTAAGGCCTCTAACCTGACCGTCACTTCGTGACGGTCACTTTTTTTGACACCGCCAGCTTGGGCTGATAGCGTGCCAGAGGCTTATCGCCGGAGGTTTCATGTCGATTGTCGCTATTCTTGGTGCCCAGTGGGGAGATGAAGGAAAGGGGAAGATCGTCGATCGATTGGCGAGCGAGCTTTCCTCGGGTGGACTGTGCGTTCGGTTCTTTGGTGGATCGAACGCTGGTCACACGATTTGGGTAGATGGTGAAAAGTTCGTGACACATCTGCTTCCATCTGGAATCATGCATCGCCACGTGCTGAACCTTGTTGGTCCTGCCGTGGCGTGTGATCTTGAGGTGATTTGCGACGAGCTGAAAATTGCCGAGCGGTTTGGTTCGGAAGTCGCGATCGATCGTTCTGCACCAGTGGTGTTGCCACTGCACATGCTTCTCGATGGACTACGTGAAGATCGAGCAGGGGCGAAAAAGATCGGGACGACACGACGTGGAATTGGTCCGCTGTACGGCGCGTTCTTTGCTCGCAATGCGGTGAGAATGGGAGACCTGACCAACGCGGACAAAGTGCGCGCATCCCTTCTCGAGCGTGGATACTACGAGGAGATGGCTGCGCTCATTCAGCTGTATGGCGCTCATGCGCCGACCTGTGATGAGACAGTCGAGTGGTGCATGCAGTTCGCACCAAAAGTTCGTCCTCATCTCGCGGATACTCGCCGCATCGTGTGTGCGGCTATAGAGAACGATCGGGACGTTCTTTTTGAAGGAGCACAAGGAGTACTCCTCGATGTTTTTCATGGATCACAACCTGACACGACCAGCTCGCTTTGTACACTCGCGGGAGTCAATGCTAGTTTCGGAGTGTATCAATTCGATCGCGTGATCGGAGTTGCCAAAGCGTACGCGACTCGCGTTGGAAGCGGACCGTTTCCGTCAGAGCTGACGGATGAGACTGGGGATCGTCTGCGCGAACTCGGACACGAGTTTGGAACAACGACCGGTCGTCCACGTCGATGTGGCTGGCTCGATCTTCCACTCCTTGCTTATGCCTGTCGCATGGGAGGAATCACCGAGCTCGCGATCACGAAAGCAGATGTGCTGTCTGGATTTGAAACGATCCGCGTCGCGAGTCGATACGTTTTTGAGGGTGGAGTCATGCACGACGACACATTCACCTCCCGCGTATTGCGAGAATCGTCCATCGGTTATCGCACTCTTTCTGGGTGGAAAGAGGACTCCTTGCAAGGGATCAAAACTCCCGGCGCATTCCCAACCGAATTTCATCAGTTCCTCGACGTGATTCGACAAGGTCTCACAAGATCTAGTGACAACAGAATCGTCCCCATCACCATGATCGGAACCGGCCCCGACCGCGAAGACCTCGTCGTCCTCTAACAGCATCTCGACCCTCACGTATCTGACCGTCACTAAGTGACGGTCACTTTTTTATAACCCCAGTCCTCAGCTTCACTAATACCATCTTCAACTAACCATCCGGCACCATCCCGTCCAAAATTGGGTTCCGACTTTGAGATAAGTCTTCAACATATCTACGGATATGCTTCAGACTTTTCTCTTCGTCTCGCCTCAACTTTGAACGGGCTATGCCGAAGCGTTAATTAAAGATGGTATAACTTCACTTTTTTGTCATCTGACTAAAAACTGAAGCTGAAAAGTCCAGCTGGCAGGATGAACAGCACTACATGTAATTTTCAAAATCAGTAAATGGAACATTTCCAAGTTCTAGTATTCCACGAAGTGTTCCATGTGCGAGTTCTGAGTGTCGTGGAACGATCGTTGTTATCGTTGTTGTTCCAACATAACGTCGAAGTTTTACATGGCTTCCACGTTGTGAAGCAATAAAAAAACCGAAATTTTGGGTTAAAATTTTTATACATCGTTTCCCAGAAACTGTTTTAGGCATACTGAACCTGCATTGTTGTCACATAAGCAGGTCGTTTGAAAACGGAACGTCGTGAGCGAGGCATGTCTTCCAAAAATAATTCGACCGCCTCACGAAGATTTTTTTCAGCCGAGATTCGACTCTTTCCTTGCGACACAACCCCAAGTTCTGCACATCGTGCAACAAACCACTTGCCCTCCTGTGTGATAATGGTGGTGAATGTGTAGCTCATATTAAGAATAGGTTATCAAATATTGAAGGATTTTGCAACGCCTGAATTTCTATCCATCTCACAGGCGAAATCGCTCGATACTTCAACTTTGCAAGCGAACTCCGCTGTCACAATAAAAAGACCATCAACTGACCCGTTCGACTCGACCCTAAGCCTCGCTCAGGGTCTTTTTTCATCCCCAATCCCTCCCCAGATCGTCGCCTTGACAGGGTTTCTTACCTCCTATAAAATACCGCCACTGAGCTTGGATACTTATCTGGGCTCACGTTCGTTCACAATTGAAGAGAGCTGTTGCTAAATAGCGTTCGAGCTGGTTTGGATGACAGGCGAGCCGAAAACGATGAAGGGTGAGGAGGCGTATCGTGGGATACGTCGACGAATCCTGAATCGTTTGCAGGCCGCTTGGCGCCAAATCCAGACGAATGATATTTAGCAACAGATCTCACGAGCCAAAGAAATATAAAACCTGTAGTCACATAGATTATCTTCTGTGTGATTGCAACGTCTATAACATCAGATACCCCAAACGAAGTTCCGCAAGGAACGGAGTGGGGTGTTCTACTAAGAGTTTGATCCTGGCTCAGGATGAACGCTGGCGGCGTGTCTAAGGCATGCAAGTCGAACGATCCAATTTGTGATTACATCAATAATTGGGGAGTGGCAGACGGGAGCGGAACACATTGGTAACATTCCTCGAAGTCGTGAACAACCCCGGGAAACTGGGGCTAATACACGATGGACAAGGGGGGTCGAAAGACATTCCCTTGTAAAGCTTCGGCGCTTCGAGATTGGCCTATGTCCTATCAGCTAGTTGGTGAGGTAAAAGCTCACCAAGGCTATGACGGGTAGGGGGCGTAAGAGCGTGGCCCCCCTCACTGGGACTGAGACACTGCCCAGACACCTACGGGTGGCTGCAGTCAAGAATATTCGGCAATGGGCGAAAGCCTGACCGAGCGACGCCGCGTGCCAGACGAAGCCCTTCGGGGTGTAAATGGCTTTTTTTTGGGACGAACAAATGACGGTACCAAAAGAATAAGAGGTTGCTAACTCTGTGCCAGCAGCAGCGGTAATACAGAGACCTCGAGCGTTATCCGGAATTATTGGGCGTAAAGGGTCCGTAGGCGGCACTGTAAGTCATATGTCAAATCTCTGGGCTCAACCCAGAGGCTGCGTGTGAAACTACAGAGCTAGAGATCGGGAGAGGCACATGGAATTACAGGTGTAGCGGTAAAATGCGTTAATATCTGTAAGAACACCAAAGGCGAAGGCAGTGTGCTGGAACGAATCTGACGCTGAGGGACGAAAGCGTGGGGAGCGAATGGGATTAGATACCCCAGTAGTCCACGCCCTAAACGATGAGTGCTAGATATTAGGAGTATCGACCCTCCTGGTGTCGCTGAACCAAGCTAACGCGTTAAGCACTCCGCCTGGGGAGTACGGTCGCAAGACTAAAACTCAAAGGAATAGACGGGGACCCGCACAAGCGGTGGAGCATGTGGTTTAATTCGACGGTAAGCGTGGAACCTTACCTGGGCTTGAAAGGTAGCTGCAAGCCGCTAGAAATAGTGGCCGCTTTCGAAGGTGCTATCTAGGTGCTGCATGGTTGTCGTCAGCTCGTGGCGTGAGCTGTTCCCTTAAGTGGGGTAACGAGCGCAACCCTTGTCATGCGTTACATATGTCGCATGAGACTGCCCTCGCAAGAGGGAGGAAGGTGAGGATGACGTCAAATCAGCATGGCCCTTACGTCCAGGGCTACACACGTGCTACAATGGCTGGTACAATGGGCTGCCAAACCGCAAGGTGGAGCGAATCCCATAAAGCCAGTCTCAGTTCGGATTGAGGGCTGCAATTCGCCCTCATGAAGCCGGAATCGCTAGTAACGGCCGATCAGCCACGCGGCCGTGAATACGTTCTCGGGTCTTGTACTCACAATAAACGCGCCTGGCCGCGTTTGAAACTACGTGGTGAAAATCCACGTTTCCATTTCCCGGTGGAAATAGTCAACGGACAGGTACATCTTCGCGAGGAGATGGCCAGAGGGTCCCGCGGCAAATGACAGTCCGTTTTCAAAAATGAGGAAATCGAACCTTGAATAGCGGTGAGCAAGGTGAAGATTTATAGAACACCTCAAATGGAATGTCAGAAACAGTTTCAAACGTTACCCAGGGAGATCTCATAAGGAGAAGTTGGAAGTTCCTTTTGAGAAGTCAGCTGTGTCATAGTAAATCCGAAATTTATCGGACCAAGGACACTCCCTTATGATCACGACAGAATACATTCGTGGTCTTGTAGATGGTGAAGGAAGCTTCACAGTTTATGTATGCGATCCGTCTAAAAAGACGGAACGTAAACGTAGAGTCAAAGTGGAGCCTAAATTCATCGTTAAATTGCAAGAAACAGATTTATCTATACTCGAAGAATTAAAGCAGTTCTTCAAATGTGGAAAAATCTACAAACAGCCAGATGCACGTCTGAATCATCGGATGTGTCATCGTTACGAAGTGTTTAATCGAATAGAATTACTACAGACGATCATTCCGTTTTTTCGGAAGTATCCACCTGTAGCACCATCTAAGCGAATTGACTTCGATCTGTTTGCCATAATTGTCGAGATGCTTGCACGCAGAGAGCATGCAACATCAAATGGTTTTGAGAAAATTTTGAAACTCAAACGCCAGATGCATGGGGGCTCGCTGGATGCGGGAAATCCGCCTGTCCAGTGGGAACGCCAATGATCACCAACGATCAAGCAATCGCCCGTCAAGCCAAGGGAGTTGGGGGTGCCCGAACGTCGCCAATAGGCGGCGGAAGGCAAAACCAATAACAGGGGCTAAGTCGTAACAAGGCATCCGTAGCGGAAGCTGTGGATGGATCACCTCCTTTCTAGGGACTTTGTCCGTTTTTAACGGACTATGATTCTAGGTCGGGATCAATCTCGTATTGATCAATCTAAGCCCTTTCGATCAACATTTGTATGAGTACAAAATGTCCGAAAGGCAGCCTATCTTGGACTCCTACGGGAGTTCCAGTGTGGTCAGACGTTGCAATCACACAGGATGTAATTTTTTGCTCGAGTACCACCAGCCCCTTGAAAGGGCTGGTTTTGGGTTGACAGGTAACCAAAATTAAGCTAGCGTATTTATACGCAAGGAGCGTAAAGATGAAAAATTATCGATTGGTTCTCACGGCTGGACTGTTCGTCGTGGTGATCCTCGGATGCGCCCCTCCACTAACGGACCTCGATCCAGAGTCCATTCCTCAGACTGAGCTTCAGCGAATTGATCATGTAGGACGTGTGTTCCTGCACGAATATGGTCGCTACACCTTGCTGGTGGAGGAGACAGGCGGGACG